>NZ_JAEQDE010000007.1:0-1497 GCF_020737865.1 Microcoleus sp. PH2017_35_SFW_U_B | reverse complement strand
CTGTGCCTTAAGTTCGCGGTGTGAACCGCTCTCTCTCTGGCGCTTTATTAATATACTTATTTCGCAAGGGCTTGTCAAGCGTTTTGCGAAAATAATTTTTATCTTTCGCTCAATCTATACACCGTAAGGCTTTTGGGTGTTCCTCGATGCTCCGAGATCCGATTGCTCGTTCCTCTTTAACGCCAGAACCTGCTTTTTTACCCCCAATGTCAGTTTTTGACCGCCGTCTGTCATGAAGGGTCGGTAGAATCGTTGAGAGGTAAAATGGCTACTACTATATATAGAACCCTTTTGAGATCTTTTGACGATCGCCCGCGATTGAGACCCGCTCGGGCTATGGGCAAGCGGCTAGGGGCGCTCGGCTCCGGCTACAGGCGATTGCCATCCAATTGCCCCAAATTTAAGGTGATGCGGTTTCAACCGAAATTGGAAAGGGTGATTGGTTGTCTCTGCTTACTAAATTGATGTAACCCACATTCCGCACTTTAAGTTGAAAGTAAGGATTCAGGTCTAAAAACTTGTGGCTATAACGCTTTTCTGGCAAGGGTTATAGGACAAAATAATGTTTTTTGTCTTTGTCTGTTGATTGTCAGGCCTATGACCAGAAATGACAGTTTTTCGTCATAAGCTTGATAATTGGAGTTTAAACTAAGCAGGTCAAAAAGTGCGATTGCCCAAAGACTAGCTCACGTTTATCACAGGGCGAACGCATCTAAATTTCATATTAACAGAATATGGTATATTGGAGGATGGTTCTTGATTACTCAAAAAATATTTAATTAGAGTTTGCCCTGCATGAAACTTAAACCTAAAATCACCATCGCCGACCATTTTGCTGACTGAGAAGATCCAAGAATTGAGCGGACGAAACATCATCAATTAATTGATATTATTACCATCTCAATTTGTGCCGTGATTTGCGGTGCTGATACATGGGTCGATATCGAAAGTTACGGGCGAGCTAAATACGGGTAGTCCCCTGAAGGAAAGGATCGAGAGAATAAAACTGAATTCAAATAAAAGTAGGGATTTAGAGTTGTAAATTAGCATTGTAATGATGCACAAACCGCCAAATTGCAGCAATATGATTTTCTAATTTTTTAGAGAAGGCTAGGCTCTTTCTTACCAGTCGAGACACTCGTTGTCGAATAGTACAGTTGAAGCGCTCGATATAGCTAGTAAAACCACTATCTTTATCTACGCTTTGATGACGTTTGCTGGGCAATACAGAATCATAAGCACAAAACGTGGTCAGTATAAATTACTGCACATTGACGGTACACTGGTGGCATTGAATTCCATAGATATTGAGCCGATACTGCGCTACGATCTCCAATATGTACACCAACAATTTCCCTAGTCTGGGCATCCAATGCCAGCCAGACCCACTGCTGATTGCCTTTACTATCAACGAATGACCATAACTCATCCATCTGAACATTCAAGCGCTTTTTTTCTTTGGGAGTCACTTCCACTTGCTTCTTAACAGCAGCCGCT
>NZ_JAEQDE010000006.1:0-1509 GCF_020737865.1 Microcoleus sp. PH2017_35_SFW_U_B | reverse complement strand
CTATGCTTTATAAACATCTTTCTTAACAAGAAATTTGACAAAAGTAACTACTTGTGTAGGAGCCATTGGGGATCTCGCTTCTGATTGAATGGCAATTATCCTGCAAAAAATGTTCATTGATGTCTGCCTCTTGCAATGAGTTTGCTCAAGGGATCTGGGGGTTTTTCTCGAACGCACATTTTGGACAAACAGCAATCTAATGTTTTTCTGCCATTGGCGGCGGTTTGCCAAAATTATCACTTACGTCATTAACACAATTTGTCATCACAGCTATTTTAACCCTGGGAAAATACCAATTCAAGTTGTTTTAAGTTGATTAAATAGCAGCCAACCCATCATAATATCATCCAATCTTCTCAATCCACGCCACAAGGTCTTAACTCCCGGAAAACCATCATGTTTTCTTCCCAAAAAACCTCCCAATTTAGCAATCCAACCAACCGCTTCCCCTAAAGTTGGCGGGTAAGAATGAGGATAACTTTTGTGATAAATTGTTGCATAAAGAGCCTGCCATTCTTGAGGTGATAACATGATTTCACAACTGGCATCATCCGCGAGCCGAGCTATATGAGTAATATAAAGTAAGCGCTTTCGCTACAATGGAATAAGTAGCTAGAGCCATTTCCAACCTTGATGCTGTTTCTAATTGTAGCTTCTCAATTCCACAACCACTTTTTAACACATAATGATAACGCTCAATCAGCCAACGATAACTATACCATCTCACATAAGTAGTCACATCCTCAATACAAGTAATAGGTAAATTTGTCACTAGCCACCACTCAATTGCTGACGACTCAGAAGGTGGTTCGGATTCTCTGACTAAAATAACTTGCAGTTGAATCGGACTTAATTTCTCTTGTTTAGGACGATTTTGAGGGGGTTGAATAGTTAAGGTTTTATACCTAATAGTTAAAGTCGCTATTCGTGATGGTCGAGTCGGGTTGCGCTTCAATTCCACAGTCATTGTGGCTTGCGGTTCGACCAATTCCATCTCTTCTTTAAGATGGTTCGATGAAGACTCTAAACATCTGTTTTGAGTAGCTCGAATCAAAAAATCTCCTCCCTCACGGTTCGCACAGGCAAACAAGTCATAAAAGTCGGCTTCTCAGTCAGCAATTGTGACTACTTGTTGTGAATCCGGGATGATAGATAACGTGTTTTTTAAAGCATCAAGCCATTTTTGACTCTCTTTTTCTTCAGTTGATTTTTGAGAACGTTGAGCAGCTTTGCCTAAATATTTTGGCGCTCTTGCCCAGACGGTCGATAATGCCTAATGGTAGCCCCTCTGTTGTCGCTGCCAACGTTGAATGTACTTTCAATCCATGAGCATATTTATTATCAAGATATCCGACTCCTTTGACTGCTTCATGCGTAGTATAATTTAATTCGGTTGTATCCTGTATTGCCAAGATAATTTGATGATTTTTAATTCTTGAAACCGTCGCATCTACGTGTCCTTTCCTAAGCTGAGATGGTTTGATATATGGTGAATCCCAAAAATCGTAA
>NZ_JAEQDE010000129.1:0-24866 GCF_020737865.1 Microcoleus sp. PH2017_35_SFW_U_B | reverse complement strand
CTGAGGTTTTGGAGGCTTGAGCCGGATGATGGGAAACTGTCAAGTCCGGTTCTTAGGGGAGGAGGACGCGGCGACGTGTTCCTCCTTACCCGACAAGAAGACGGCTGGTGTGGATGGTGTGAAATCGCTAACCCCAAAGCAACGTTTCGCCTTGATAAATAAAATATCACTGGGTTCTAAGGTTAAGCCAACACGCCGAGTTTGGATACCCAAACCAGGGACAGATGAGGAAAGACCATTAGGCATACCGACAATGGAAGACCGAGCTTTGCAAGCGTTAGTCAAACTGGTGTTAGAACCAGAATGGGAAGCGCGATTTGAAGCTAACTCATACGGCTTCAGACCTGGGCGCTCATGTCACGATGCTATCGGAGCAATATTCTTGGCAATAAAGCAAAAATCAAAATATGTGATGGATGCCGACATTAGCAAATGCTTCGACCGCATTAACCATGATGTACTTCTCTCAAAATTGAATACCTATCCTACCTTACGGAGACAAATCCGAGCTTGGTTAAAAGCTGGTGTAATGGATGGAAACAAGCTGTTCCCAACTGATGAAGGTACACCACAGGGCGGGGTGATTTCACCTCTACTTGCCAATGTCGCCTTACATGGGCTTGAGGAATTGATTATGGGTTTAGCCCCAAAATTCGAGATGAGAGACTCTCGTGGTCATACTTGTGGATTACGAGACAAAATCAAATCGATTTCACTGATAAGATATGCTGACGATTTCGTAGTCCTCCATGAGGATGTAGAAGTCGTAAAGCTGTGTAAGGTTGAGATAGAGAAGTGGTTAAGTGACATTGGGTTAGAACTAAAACCGAGTAAAACAAAGATAGCCCATACCCTGAATAGACTAGATGGGGAAGAATCTGGATTTAACTTTCTAGGATTCAACATCAAGCAGTTTCCAGTAGGAAAATATAACTCGGGAATAGGGACTAGAGGTGTCTTATTGGGTTTTAAAACTATTATCACCCCCAGTAAGGAAAGCCAGAAGAGGCACTACAGAAAAGTTGCAGAAGTAATAAATAAGTCGCGTGGCTTAAATCAAGCGACTTTAATTAAGAATCTCAATCCTATCATACGGGGTTGGTGTAACTACTTCTGTTCAGTCGTCAGCCAGAAAATATTTGCAAGGCTGTGGCACTTAGTGGTTTGGAAGCTCCTCAAATGGGGTCGTCATCGTCATAGGAACAAAGGCAGAGGGTGGATACGCCTTAAATACTTCAAAACCGTAGAAGGCAATAACTGGGTGTTTGCAACCGGAGAGGGTAACAATCCTTATGCGCTAATACAACATAGCTCCACGGAAATAAAACGCTATGTAAAGGTAAAAGGAAAAGCATCCCCCTACGACGGTGACTGGTTATATTGGAGTTCAAGAATGGGAGTACACCCCGAAATACCTGCGAGAGTGTCTAAACTACTCAAGCGTCAAAAAGGGAAATGCACCCACTGCGATAACTACTTCAAAGATGGAGATTCGATAGAAGTTGACCACATCATCCCTAAATCGAAAGGTGGAAGGGAATCTTATGATAATTGGCAACTACTCCATCGACATTGCCACGACACAAAGACCGCCAACGATGGCAGTCTCGGTAACAAATCTAGCTGTAAAAGTGCTAAACCTAAGCCACCAGTGGAACCAAGCCTTTGGGTTTGGGAAAACGATATGTTGGTAATGACGTACTGATGACAACAGCCGTTTTATTGAGGAGCCCAATGATGGGAAACTATCACGTTCCGTTTTGGAGAGCAGTGGAGGGGGCGACTCCTTCACTGACTTTAATTATTTTGAGAAAAGTAGCCAGTAAGTTAGGTTTAGACCTAAACCAACTGGGTAGACGGTGTTTGACGACTCCCAGCGAGAGTTAGACTTTGGGTTTTACCCAAGCCTACTTTGTCCGCAGAATCTCAGCGTATGAAAGACCTGAGAGTGTCAAGATAGCCAAAAGATTTGGCGGACTAATTTTTTAAGTTCGATCGCGTCCTGACTCGTGCCCAAAAACGGATACTTGCTTTCGGACACTCGTCGCCCGCCACCTAAAATTTCCGACTCCTGTTCAACCCCCTGATTCACTGCGCTGGAAGTCAATCTAAAATCTCAAATCTACAGTCTAAAATCGACTGAATGGGGCTTTCCGGGCGATCCGGTTCGAGGGCTTACCTAACGGATTCGCGATCGCACTCAAGCGCGGCGGCCACCCTCTTTTAATATCTTGGAAAAAACTCGCTGAAATTGTTTATTCTGTCAATGAGATATCTATAACTTTGGAATGTGTGAATCATAAAAATGTCTGAATCACTAACAAAAGGAGGAACGATCGCAGCGATCGCCACTGCGATCGTTCCCCAACAAGGCAGCGTCGGCATTGTGCGAGTTTCCGGTGCCGCAGCCTTAAAAATTGCCGAAACCCTGTTTCGCGCTCCAGGAGGGCAAATTTGGGAATCTCACCGCATTCTTTACGGCCACATCCGCCGCCCCAAAACTCAAGAATTAGTCGATGAAGCTTTGTTGTTAATCATGAAAGCGCCCCGTTCTTTCACCCGCGAAGATGTGGTGGAGTTTCACTGTCACGGCGGCATTATGGCGGTGCAGCAAGTGTTGCAGTTGTGTTTAGAAAATGGGGCGAGATTGGCGCAGCCGGGAGAGTTTTCGCTCAGGGCTTTTTTGAACGGAAGGTTAGATTTAACTCAAGCTGAAAGCATTGCAGATTTGGTGGGAGCCCAATCGCCCGCTGCGGCACAAAGTGCTTTAGCTGGTTTGCAGGGAAAATTAGCCCAGCCAATTCGCAAATTAAGAGCAATTTGTTTGGATGTGTTGGCAGAAATTGAGGCGAGAATTGATTTTGAGGAAGATTTGCCGCCTTTAGATGAAGCTAAAACTTGTTTGGAAATCAATCAGATTTTGAACGAATTGTCAAGGATTTTGGCGACGGCCGATCGCGGTGAATTGTTGAGAACCGGTTTGAAAGTGGCGATTGTCGGACGCCCGAATGTGGGAAAGTCGAGTTTGTTGAATGCGTGGAGTAAGAGCGATCGGGCGATCGTCACAGATTTGCCCGGTACAACGCGGGATGTGGTAGAGTCGCAGCTAGTAGTGGGCGGGATTCCGGTGCAGGTGCTGGATACAGCGGGCATTCGGGAAACGGAGGATAAGGTAGAAAAAATCGGCGTAGAGCGATCGCGCGCCGCAGCCAAACAAGCCGATTTAGTATTGTTGACAATTGACGCAGAATCTGGTTGGACAGCAGGCGATCGGGAAATTTACGAACAAGTCAAGCACCGCCAGCTCATTATAATCATCAACAAAATTGACCTAGTAAAAACAATCCCAGAATTACCTTTTTCCTCGGAAATTCACCCGATAGTCACCGCGGCGGCCGCCTTGGATAGAGGTATAGAAGAATTAGAAACAGCCATATTAGATGCTGTCAGTGGCGGAAATTTGCAAGCAGAAAACTCAGATTTAGCAATCAACCAGCGGCAAGCAGCAGCTTTAACCAGAGCTAAAATTTCCCTGGAAGAATGCACGGATACTATTAACAATAAATTGCCGTTAGATTTTTGGACAATAGATTTGCGCGGCGCAATTCAAGCATTGGGGGAAGTTACGGGGGAAGAAGTGACGGAATCAGTCTTGGATAGAATATTTAGCAGGTTTTGTATTGGGAAATAGGGATGCAAAAGATGATTCAGCCTTAACAGTCAAAGGGATATTACAATGATGAGTTCAACCTGAAACAACCAACAAATAACAGCAGTGCCAATAACTATCTACCACATCACTCACATTCACAATCTAGAATCTATTATTTCTGAAGGTGGATTGTTAGCTTACAACGCTATGCGTGCTGCAAAAACTCAGTACACTAATATCGCCTACGAAAACATCCAAGATCGTCGCGCTAGAATCCGCGTTCCATGCGGTAGAGGTGGTGTACTACACGATTATGTTCCATTTTATTTTGCACCCCGTTCTCCGATGTTATATACGATTAATAAAGGCAATGTAGAAAACTACACTCAAGGTCAAACAACAGTCATTCACCTAGTTTCTAGTATAGAGAATATCGAGTCTGCGGGTTTAGATTTTGTTTTTACTGACGGTCATGCAGTCATGACATTTACCGATTTTTTTGACGACCTCAACTATCTAGGTGCGATCGACTGGGATGTTATGGAATCCCGTTACTGGAACGACACAAACGAAGACAACGACAGAAAGCGCAGGCGTCAAGCCGAGTTCTTAGTTCGCAACATTTTGCCTTGGCAGTTAATAACAGAAATCGGCGTTATCAATAATACAATCAAATCACAGGCAGAGAATATTTTACAAAATTTTACACATAAACCGTCAGTAATAGTTCACAAAAACTGGTATTATTAAGACAAAAAGATCGGGAAATTAAAGTGATTGAAATTCAGCAAGGCAACCTGTTAGAAGCAAATGCCGAAGCCCTAGTGAACACAGTTAATTGTGTTGGAGTTATGGGGAAAGGAATTGCCTTGCAATTCAAGCAGGCATATCCCGATAATTTTCGCAAATATGAAAAAGCTTGTCGGGCGAGCGAAGTGCAGCCGGGACAAATGTTTGTAATATCTACTGGCAATCTATTTAATCCTCGATACATTATTAATTTTCCGACTAAACGCCACTGGAAGGGCAAGTCAAAAATCGAAGATATTCAAACTGGACTAAAAGCTTTGATTCAGGAAGTAAAGCAATTAGGCATTACTTCTATTGCGGTTCCTCCGCTAGGTTGCGGGAATGGTGGCTTGGCTTGGCAGACAGTCAAACCGCTAATTGAATCAGCTTTTTCAGAACTGCCAAACGTGCAAGTTTTGCTGTTTGAACCGCAGGCTACTCCGCAAGCTGATTCGATGCGGGTGGCTACCGAAAAACCCCAAATGACTCGCGCTCGTGCCTTGTTTATTAGCTTGCTGGAATTGTACGGAATTCCTGGCTATCGCTTGACAATGCTGGAAATTCAAAAGCTAGCTTATTTTCTTCAGGTAGCAGGTGAACCACTAAAATTGCAGTATGTGAGAGAAAAGTACGGCCCCTATGCAAATAATCTCAATCATGTTTTGCAGAAGCTGGAAGGGCATTATATTCGAGGTTATGGAGATCGAAGCCGAGAGGCACAAATCTATGTGCTGTCGGAAGGTAAAATAGCCGCGCGGGAATTTTTAGAAAATGCTGCTGATGCTAATGTTAGACTAGAGCGTGTTAGCGGGTTAATTAATGGTTTTGAAACTCCTTACGGGATGGAATTATTGGCAACTGTTCACTGGGTTGTTTCGGAAAATAGGGAAGCTGCCGAGGATTCCGCAAGAGCGATCGAACTTGTGCGCGAATGGAACATCCGCAAGAGCGAACTATTTAAGCCTCAACATATTCGCAAAGCATGGGAGCGGCTTCGCGAGCAGAGTTGGTTTGTTTAGGATACCTTCTACCGTTTGATGCCTCATCCTCACGATCGCGGTCTGCCCAGAGTTGTGATATAAAGCACAGCCTCACTCGTAGGAATACCGAGAACGTCATTCACGAGATCGTCAAAAAAGCCCGCAATACCGCTGACACCCAAACGCAGTTGAATCGCTGCTAAATTCAACCGCTGGCCCAAATGACCCGCATCCATGTGCAAATATCGGTAAGCGCGATCGCCATATTTGGCAACAGCCCTATTCAAATCCGCCGTGTGAAACAACAGCGCCCCCGCATCTCTGCCCAAATCTTGCCCCAAACACAAATAATGCAGCTCCCTGCGGAAATTTTTGAACCGAATTTGCCGCAATTCTTGAGCTTTCGGAGCGTAATAATAACAACCTTCTTCTAACCCATGCACTCCCGAAACCGCAATAAAAGTCTGAATCAAACTCAGATCGAAATAGTCTGGATAACCGTCTAATCCTTGGTCGATATAGTGCTGCGACTGATAAGTAAAATCAAGCAACGCTAGGAGTTCGCCCAAGCTCAAAGAAGCACCTGTATAAGCACGGGTAGAACGCCTCTTCAGCATCATATTTTCTAAACCTTCCAGATTCACTCCCCAAGGAATCGAAGGTGTGACAGTCGAAACTTTAGTGCAAAATGGAAAGTTATATTTGTCCTCTAAATCTCCTTCACTTTCATCAAGTTTCCAGCCATCTACTCCAGTGGGATCTGATTCTAACTGTGTCGCTTTATGGAGGTATTCCAAAATTTGACCTTCGGAAATTTTCGGGTAATCTGTCGTCGTTTTTCCTGCCAAAGCCGTTTTAAACTTTGGCAAATTTTGGTCGATGTCTAGCAAGTCAGCTAAACCAATTAAACAGATCGCTCCTTCTTGCTGCGAGTCGATATACAGTAATTGATTGACAGCTTCGTCTGCGAATCCTCCAATCAGGTGAGGTCGGTAATCGTTGATGGCGCAAGCTAACTCGATATTGCTCAATAAATGACCAGTGTCGAGAAAGATTCGCCGATAAGCTCTATCTGCGTAACGCCAAGAAGAACGGAAGAAAACAGTGGTAACGGCGATCGCCAATTGGGTATTTTCTAACACCGGCGATCCGAAACAAGCCGCTTGCAGGGCCGGCCAAACTTCGCTGTCCCAAAAATGAACCAGCGAATGAGTTCTGCACTGATAATTGTAGAGTCCCGCCGGCAACTGTGGCGTACCCCGCGAGATTAAATAAACCTCTGCTGGGTAGAGCCCGCCCGCCGATGGTGCCGATCGCAAATACAGGTAGCTGTCATCTACCGTCTGCACCTTCGCCGTCAGCCCGTAGCTGCACAGCAACAAGCTGGACAACCGATGCCACCAACTGGCATCATCCGGGGAATTTGGATCGTCTGAGGGGTCTTTTAGATAAGGCTTCAGGTCAAAATACGCGCCAATTTTATATTCTTTGAACGGAACTGGTTGCTCTGTCCAATCTAGCTGTCTGCTTTTGGCAGCAAGGGTTTGGGGATCGTATTTCGTCCGTTCGTGGTAGTGCTGTGCAATGGAGGGAGGAAGTTCTGGCATATTTCAGTAGAGAATCAGCTTTGGTTTGTTTATCGATCTTGACATTACTGACGGCAAGCATGGTCGAGCAACCCAGAAATTTACAAATATAAAAAAAATCTTAGAAAAAATACGATCGTTGTTACACAAGCTTAACATAATAAGATACCTAAGTATAAATACGCAGAATAAGAACCATCAATTATCATTATGAATTGGCTGCAAAAGCTGTCGTCATTAAGGGTTGAAAATGCAAAAGCTAAGCGCTGAGGAATTGCTCGCTCAGTATTCTGAAGGCCAGCGAAACTTTAACGCCGTTGACTTAAGTGGAGATAACTTGTTTCAAGCAGATTTGCCAGAAATAAACCTTTCTGGTAGCGTGCTGACGCGAGCTTATTTGCCCTACGGAAATCTGACTCAAGCCAATCTTTACAAAACACAGTTACAAGATGCTGAATTGGGCGACATTCAACTTTATCAGGCAAATTTGTCTGAAGCTAATTTATCAGGAGCTAATTTATCTAGAGCAAATTTGCGCCACGCCAATTTGCAAGGAGCAAATTTGCATAAAGCCAATTTACAAGGTGCGGATTTGTACAATGCAGATTTGAGCAATGCCGATTTGAGATATGCTGATTTGAGCAGAGCTAATTTGGAGAAAGCAAAGTTAACCAAAGCTCAATTAGCTGGCTGCAACTTATTTCGAGCGCGCTTAGTGGATTTGTCCGACGCGGAGTGCGATCGCACTACCATCGGCCCGGAAGGATATTGATTTCGCAGCACTGCATTTGGGCGATCGGTCGAAAAAGGCGATCGCCATTTTTGATATTTCTTAACATTTCTCGACACCGCTGACAATGTGAGTTACAGTCGTAGAGAACTTATGGCTGTGCAATATTGACAATAAACAACACATATTTCCACATAAAAAAAGGTCAAACCTATGAACGATCCCGATGAAAAAGCCAGAGAACTCCGACACAAAGAACAACAACTTCGGAAGCGAGAACAAGAACTTCGACTCCGCGAACTAGAATCGGAAATCGAACGATCGGTACCAGAGAATATAACGAGAAAGTACGAAGAACCAGACAACAATACTCAAAGCAAACTGCAACTATGGCGCCGAAAAATCATAGCAATCAGTCAATTTACAGGTCTGGCAATTGTAGCGCTGGTTGCCCTGCGTGTAGCATCTTGGCTAGGAACTGCGGTGATGGTGGGAGCAATTGCTTTCATTGGTTACAAAATACTTTTTCAAGATAAGAATCCCAAGAATTAACTAACAGGCTATTGTAGTCATTTCAGGTCTGTACTGCACATTGTTCGCGAGGAATAGCGAATCAAATAACTTTTGCACGAACACCATCATGAAATAGCTTGGTTTTGAAATATCCAGCAGTAAACAATCAGAAAACAACCATGAACCTCAAAGTAGAAACTAGCAGCTTTCTCAACGATTTAGAGCGAGTATCCGCCGTGCGCCGAGAAATTGCCGATCGCCTGAGCAACATCGTCACATCCATAGAGCGATCGGAATTAGCCGGAATCGAAGCATCAGGAAAACTCGGTTTAGAAACAGACAGCGCCGACATCAATCTCGCCAGCAAAAACTTGCGCCAAGGAGTATTTCGGCTCCTCGTATTAGGCGACATGAAACGCGGCAAAAGCACTTTTCTAAATGCCTTAATCGGCGAAAACTTGCTTCCCAGCGATGTCAATCCCTGTACTGCTTTGCTGACAATTTTGCGCTACGGCCCCGAAAAAAATGTCACCGTTTATTTCAACGACGGCAAAAGCCCCAAACAACTCGATTTTAAAAGTTTCAAACAAGACTACACAATCGACCCCGCTGAAGCAAAACGCTTAGAATCAGAACAGAAACCAGCATTTCCAGATATCGACTGCGCCGTAGTAGAATATCCCTTACCTTTGCTAGAAAAAGGCATAGAAATAGTAGACAGTCCCGGACTCAACGATACAGAATCGCGCAACGAATTATCTCTCGGTTACATCAACAACTGTCACGCAATTTTGTTTGTACTCAGGGCAACTCAGCCTTGTACAATGGGTGAAAGACGTTATCTAGAAAATTATATCAAAGGTCGTGGATTAAGCATTTTCTTTCTGATCAATGCTTGGGATCAAGTGCGGGAAAGTTTGATCGATCCGGACGATCCTGAAGAAATGGCAGAAGCAGAACACAAACTGGGGCGGGTTTTCAAAGCTAATTTGGCTGAATATTGTTTAACAGAAGGACACGACATTTACGACGAGCGGGTGTTTCCAATTACCTCAATTAAGGCGCTCAGATTGCGGGTAAAAAACCCGGATGCAAATTTAGCAGGAACTGGTTTTCCGGAGTTTATGGCGTCATTGAATACGTTTTTGACGCAGGAAAGAGCGATTTCGGAATTGCGTCCGGCGAGGACTTTGGCGCGTCAAATTTCTGCTCGCGTCCGCGAAGCTGTCGGGCGCCGTTTACCATTGCTCGAACGGGATGTCAATGAGTTGAAGGACAAGATTAATTCTGTTGAGCCGGAGTTTAATAAACTGAGTCAGATTCGCGATGAATTTCAACAAGAAATTATCCGAGTTAGAGATAGTAAATCGCGGGCGATCGCAGATTCTTTCCGCACCTACGTTCTCAATTTAGAAAATACCTTTGAAACCGACTTTTTGCGGTATCAACCCGAGCTGAGATTTCTGGATTTCTTCAGCCAAGATAAGCGAGAAGCCTTTGAAGCATCGCTCAGACGAGCATTCGAGCAGTACATCAACGACAAACTAGCAGCTTGGACTCTCACGGCTGAACAAGAGATGAATTCAGCATTTTCGCAGTTGTCGCAAAGTGCAGCCAATTACGGAGCATCTTACACAAAAGTGACTGAAAAAATTACCGAAAAACTGACCGGGCAAAAAATCCCCGCAGCAGTCAGCAACTCAAACGAAGATAACTCGCCAGCTTGGGCAAAATGGGCGATGGGATTGTTTTCATTAACAACAGGAAACCTGGCGGGTGTAGCAATGGCAGGAGCTGGTTTCGACTGGAAAAATATCCTGCTCAATTTAATTACTGTATTGGGCGTCAGTACGATTTTTGCGAGTTTTACGGGGATTGTTTTGGGGCCACTGTACTTGGCTTTGCTGGGGATGGGTGTTGGGGTTTTGCAAGCAGACGGAGCTCACAAACAGTTAGTGAAAGCAGCTAAAAAAGAGTTGGTAAAATATCTGCCGCAGGTGGCTCAGGAGCAGTGGCAGCCGATTCACGATGCTGTGAAAGAGTGTTTTGATGTTTACGGGCGCGAAGTGGGCGATCGCATGAATGATGATATTAAGTCTCGGAAAGCTGAGTTGGATAATTTGTTGGAACAAAAGCAATCTCGGGAGATTAATTCTCAGGCTGAATCGCAGCGGTTGGAAAAGTTGGAGGCTGATGTTTCTGCTCAGGCGCAGAGTATAGAATCGGTTTATCAAGGTTTCTTAGCATCCGCTAACTGAAGCTCTAAGGTACGTAGTTGCGCTTCAGCGCTCTTACATATATAACTAAGAGCGCTGAAGCGCAACTACGTACCTAGGATTTGGAAAAGTTGGAGGCGTACCTAGGATTTGGAAAAGTTGGAGGCTAAGGTATGTTGTTGCGCTTTAGCGCTCTTACATATATAACTAAGAGCGCTGAAGCGCAACTACGTACCTCGGATTTGGAAGAGGACTGAAGTCCGCACGATCAAACCTTTTATAATCAAACAATGAGATAATTTTAAATATGCAACAACCCGAAACTTATCAAAATCTAACTAACTATCTCAAATCAGCACTGGGCATTCTCGAACTAGATAAAAACTCCCAACTTTACCGAGATACAACTTCTATTTGCGACTATCTCGCCAAACCAACTTTTCAAATCGCTGTCTTCGGCCCGTTTAATTACGGTAAGTCAACTTTGCTGAATGCTTTGCTTGGAAATCGCGCTTTGCCGATCGATCTTGTGCCCACTACAGGTGCTGCCATTTATGTCAACTACGGCGACGAATTGCACGCAAAAATCACCCTCAAAGACGGCACAGAAGTCAGCGAAGCGGGGACTGACGTGTTAAAACGCTACGCCATCCTCGACGATAACCGACAGATGCGGGATGATGTCGCAGCCGTGAATGTGTATTGTCCCCACCCATTCCTGAAAACGGGTGTGGAATTGCTGGATTTGCCCGGAACTAACGATCGCCAAGAACAGGATAACTTAGTTCGGGATAAATTGCTGACCGCTGATTTAGTTGTCCAGGTTTTGGACGCTCGCAAATTGATGACTCTGGGCGAACGGGAGCACTTGAGAGACTGGTTGAGCGATCGCCAAATTAACACAGTCGTCTTTGTTGCCAATTTTCTCAATCTACTCGAACCAGAAGACCAAAAACAAGTATACAATCGATTGTTGTTTGTTGCCGAAAGTTTTCGCTCCAACTTGCCGAACAATATCAGCAATATCTACCGCGTCGATGCTTTGCCGGCTTTGCGGGCGAGGCTAAAAGGAGATGTGGCGGCTGCACAAACTACCGGAATTGCCATGTTTGAATCGGCGTTGCAAAGTATAGTCGCAAGTCAACAGGAACAACTAGCAGTTAAGTTGCCGAGAATTGAAGCCATAGCTACTAAGATTTGTCAATCTCTGCGAGCGAAATCTGAAACTGTCGCCACCGAAATAACAGCCGCTCAACAAAAGCAAAAAGACCGAATTGAAATTAAACAAAAAGCTGAAAAACTGATTTCACAAGGCTTTCAAGCCAGCGTTTCCGACTTCGAGATTTGGCTTTACCAGCCCACACTTTTGCGGCGCTATCAATCGGAAATGGCGCTGTCGCTTCAGCAAGGAAGTTTTGATGCGTGGAAGACAAAATTTGAGCAAGATGTACTGAACCAGCGGGAAACCATTGCAGAATGGGTAAATAAAGCTTGCGAGTTCTTCGATCGAGAACAGCCGATCGCCCTTTTGATCTCGTTTCCCCCATCCCCGCAAATCGCGTTACCAGAACCGCCAACCGCCGCTGCTAAAAGGTCGATCGAGGGCGAAGTGACTCCAGTCGCGATCGCCACCGGCTTAGGTTGGCTGTTGGGCGGCCCAATGGGAGCAGCAGTAGTCGGCGGTGCTAGCTATATTTTGAAGAAAAGAACAGGCTATGAAAAGCCACCTGAATCGTCAGAAGCTTATCTAAATCAAGTAACAGAAATTTGCAACGAAGCTGCTAAAAACTATCTAATTGGTTTCAGTATCGATACTTTTTTAATGCTGCAACACTACAAGGAAATCGCCGCCAAAGTTATCTGTTTTCAAGACAGCAAAGAGCCGCTAAATATGAATGTTCAACAGTACCAGTTACAGTTAGTAAATAATTTAGTGGAAAATTTAGCAGCAGAATTAGATCGAATAAAAATCAGATGATTTTAGATTACTTTCATGGCACTGTCAAATCATCAATAACAGGCTTTCCGGCCAGCTATATCCTCCGTAGGGACACTCCAAGATCCCATTAGTGTCAACTTAAGCCGAAAGCCCACTAGGGTTTTAACCCCTGCCGGACTGCCGGACTCAGGGTTTGACGTTAAGTTGACACTCCTTGGGCAATTCCGTGTCCGTACCAAACCCGAATATGCTGTAAGTCCTGTTAACTAAATTTCATAGATTTCTAACGGTAAGTTGTCTGGATCTCTAAAAAAGGTAAACCGTTTTTCGGTAATTTCGTCAAGGCGAATTTCTTCTACTTCCACTTGTTGCGATTTCAAGTAAGCAACCGATGCTTCTATATCCTCGACTGCAAAAGCTAAATGTCTCAAACCGCAAGCTTCAGGATTGTTAACTCTTTTGGGAGGATGGGGAAATGAAAACAGTTCAATCATTGCGCTGCCGTTTCCGACTTGCAAATCTAGTTTGTAAGAATTCCTCTCGCTTCGGAAAGTTTCTTTGATTGTGGAACATCCCAAGACTTCTACATAAAATTTCTTTGACTTTTCGTAATCCGAGCAAATAATCGCCACATGATGTATTGCCTTTATTTCCATATTAAAAAAGTTAGTTAGTTGCGTTTTTTCAACAGCACAGCACGCTACTAACAATTATATTTGACTTCGAGCAAAACCTGCTAAATTCAGCACGCGCGGCGCAGCTATCCCGTAGGGAATCGCCCTATAAATTCCCCCGCCCAAATCTTAATTAGTAAAATTCCGCAAAAAAAGCACCCCACTTTGATAAAATGAGAGTTTTGCAGTCACTCACCCATTTGCATCTCAGGAGACAAGCACCATGGCCCGTATGTATTACAACGAAGACGCCAACCTAGACCTCTTAGCCAACAAAACGGTTGCTATCATCGGCTACGGTTCCCAAGGACACGCCCACGCCCTCAACCTCAAAGACAGCGGCATGAATGTCATTGTCGGTTTGTATCCCGGTAGCAAATCTGCCGCCAAAGCAACCGATGCAGGTTTAACTGTTCACCCGGTAGACAAAGCAGCCGCCGCCGCTGACTTCATCATGATTTTATTACCCGATGAAGTTCAAAAAACTATTTACAAAGAACAAATCGAACCTAACCTTTCAGCAGGAAATGTTTTAGCATTTGCTCACGGTTTTAACATTCACTTCGGCCAAGTTGTCCCCCCAGCCGACGTAGACGTAGTAATGGTAGCCCCCAAAGGCCCCGGACACTTGGTGCGCCGGACTTACGAACAAGGCGAAGGTGTTCCGAGTTTGTTTGCAGTATATCAGGATGCTTCGGGCCAAGCGCGCGATCGGGCAATGGCCTATGCTAAAGGTATCGGCGGCACCAGAGCCGGCATCCTCGAAACCACTTTCCGCGAAGAAACAGAAACCGACCTTTTTGGCGAACAAGTAGTTTTGTGCGGCGGTTTGAGCGCCTTAATTAAAGCTGGATTTGAAACCTTAGTTAACGCTGGATATCAACCAGAATTAGCTTATTTTGAATGTTTGCACGAAGTTAAACTTATCGTTGACTTAGTAGTAGAAGGAGGCCTCGCCAAAATGCGCGACAGCATCTCCAATACCGCAGAATACGGCGACTTAACTCGCGGCCCCCGCATCGTCACCGATGACACCCGCGCCGAAATGCGTAAAATTCTTAGCGAAATTCAATCCGGCCAATTTGCGCGCGAATTCGTTCTGGAAAACCAAGCCGGCAAACCGGGCTTTACTTCGATGCGCCGTCAGGAAGCAGAACATCCGATTGAAGAAGTTGGTAAAGATTTGCGCGCTATGTTTAGCTGGTTGAAAAAGCAAGCATAATCGATTTTGGATTTTAGATTTTAGATTTTAGATTTTTCGTTTTATCTAAGATCTAAAATCGCTAATCTAATAGTAATTGTCAAAAGTAGTCCTAGGGTGTGTCGCCACGAAAAATCCCTAAATAAGACAGAGAATCTCACAGCGACGCACCTGACAAGCAGCAGAAATAAACCCAACACCACTGAACAGACAAAAATCGGTCAATTGGTTCTTTCTTTGTCTTCCAACTTCCATCGGATTTCTGTCAACTGTCAACCCTTCTCTAAGCAAACCGTCAACCGTCAACCGTCAACTGTCAACCGTCAACCGTCAACTGTCAAAACTATCGACTAGGGTTTTTTTGCAAGTCCTCAATCTCCTTATCCCTTTCCTTGTTTACCTCTTTTGGCTTCACCCATGACGGCCACAAACTGACGAAGAACTTTCTACTTGCTAAGCTGGTATCTCTTACAGGTTTGGGGAGAAAAGTTAAACTGTCACCGTAAAGGGTAAACAGCGCTACAAACAGCAGCACTATCGGGATAATATTTTTTTTAGGCATGGCAGTTTCAGAGTTAAGTTTGTAAAAGTCCTTGTTTATATTTTGCCCTGGCGCGAACCAAAAATATCAGCGCTAAAGAAAAGAAATCCCAGGCATAAGCGGACGCAGCATGAAAAAGACAAGACTGCTAATTCGCAATATTATTCGACAAGGCTGACTACCAACTCACAATCTAAGTTCAAATGTACGGACTCGTGACACCTCAGAAACCCGGTTTCTTCGTAACTTTCTCGTTACTAAATGGGAAAACTCGTAGAAACCGGGTTTCTCGCCTATGCGTGGACAATCAAACTGTCCGAAGTATTTATGACTAATGGCTGCTGACTAATAACGTTCGCGAGTTCTTAAGGATCGCAAATTAAATAACTTACAATTTTCATTGTTATTGTGGGATGGGCGTCCCGCCCGTCCAGAAAGAACGGGCGGGACGCCCATCCCACAAATATGTGTAAATTATTTAATTCTCATTCCTAAGTTCGCACTAATAACTACTGTCAACTGTCAACTGTCAACTGTCAACTGTCAACTCACTACTTATTCCCTTGAATAAAATTTTGCACGACTGCATTAGTCTCAGGGGAAATTTCTGTTACCAGGCGCACTGGAATTGCATTGGTAGAAGCAAACTGCGCGTATTCGGGCGTTAGAAAAATAGCATATTTGTCAGCTTCTGCCGTTAGTTGAGCGGCAGTGGCCAGACTTATCGCTTTAATATAATTGCGTATGCTCACAGCTTGCTCGCCGACAACTTCATCGCCAGAAATTACTGTACTCGGTCTGCTAGCTTGGTCTAAGGTTGTACTCGGATCTTTGACGCTTAAGTGGGTTCCTCCTACAAAGCCGACTAGCCATTTGGGGGCGGTAATCTTTTGGAATCCGGCAATTTGTTCGACTAAGGCGGGTGTGGTTTTGTCGGCTGAAGATGCTACTATTAATGTAGGGATTTGAATGGCACTTAAACCCGTTTCTCCAAATAGTAATGATGTGGTGGGATTCATAACGATCGCCCTTTTTATCCTCACATCCCGCAATTGATACCGTTCTGCGGGCAATCGGGCCGCCGCGCACTGAATGCCTTCGCCCAAGCTAAACCCGATTAAATCCCCCTGACAGCGCTGTTTGAGCCCGGTCAATTGCAGTTCGGCACCGGCTACGGACAAGGCTGTGGCGCCGCCGAAGGAATAGCCCACGATCATCGATCGCTCGATCGCAATTTTCCCCTGCAAGTTATCATCAGTTTGGTTCAATTTTGCCAGTTCGTCGAGCACAAAACTGATATCTTTAGGACGGTCTAAAAACTCTCCAGAAGCGAGCAACTGAGACTTACCCGCGATCGCAGCCTTGGTATTTGTTTCGTTGCTTCCCGGATGTTCTACAGCAGCTACCACGTAGCCGTAGGACGCCAAATGCTCGGCTAAATAACGCAAATCCGTCCGCACCGAACCCAAACCGTGAGAAAACACGATCGTCGGTTTGTCCGCCGTCGCTGCTCTCGACCAATAGACATCAACAGGAATACGCCGATTGCGGGCGCTATCGTTCAAATCTAGCTTGAGAACCCGCACCGAATTCGGGCCGGGTTGGGTTGGGTCGAAAGGCGGGTTAAAGGCGGGTTTAGTGGCTGTTAATTGAGGTGCGATCGCGGCCATAAACCTCTGAGTTTGCCAAAAACCCGAGTTTAAATTGCTTAAAACTGCGAAAGCTCGATCGAGATCCACAACTACCCGCGAACTCGGATAAGATTCAATGAAACTCAATACCGATAAGCCTTCCGGCGCATTCGCCCCCAGCACCAAAGCCGCTCGCAGCGCTTCGACACCCGCACCGTCGCGCCTGGGAATGACTGTAGTCAAATCCGTCAAAATCGCAGTCCCGATGCGCGTATTTAGCAAGTTGCTCAAACCAACTACATTGAGAGGGATTTTCGCTTGAAGTGCTCCCAAAATTTGACTGCGCTGTGCGTCAGACAGCAGATTGGCGTATGCTTGGAGTCTCGGGGGGACTTTTCCGGTTTTTGCGAGCTCGCGCAAATCCGCCACCGAGATTGAGGATTCTAAAGGGCCTTTGCGGACAACAACTGTTTCTGTAGCTTTTGCAGGGGATATCATAGCGCCGAAAGTGCCGATCGCGATCGCGCCACAAACACTCGCGACTGAGGAAAACCATCTTAAATTTGGTCGGATGCTCATTTTTACCTGGTTCAACTAGAGGGATATCACTATATTCTTAAAATTGTCCCAGATACAGAGAAATTCTGTTCAAGTGTTGATAAATTGTCTGGGAATGCGATCGACAAAACCTCTCGGTATGTTTAAATGTCGATCGTCGCGATCCTATTAAGTATAATTGCCAATCAAACATGGCCATTTAGCTTAATGCACTACGCGAAATTGCGGTTGACATCATATTTTGTGTTTACTACGATAGTAAATAAAACCCTGCGATATCCCTGACCTTTGCATCAGAATGATCATTTTTCGAGTGCAGTGCGATCGTCCTCTGGCATTATATCGTTTCCGTCAGTCTTGAAAAAAATCAATTTACCTCAGCTATCAGGAGGATTTCAATGAATACACTGACACTTCCAGGCTACAAAATCACCACCTCAATCTCCGACGGGTTCAATACCAGCGTTTACCGGGGAATTAGACAGTCAGACGAACAACCAGTCATCATCAAAATCCTCAAGGCAGAATTTCCCACCCTCGAACAAATTACCCGCTTAAAAAACGAATATAAAATTACTCAGCATTTACACGCAGACAGCATCGTCACATATTACAGCCTCGAAACGTATCAAAACCGTCTCGCCCTGATTTCAGAAGATTTTGGAGGCAACTCCCTGGGTCAAATCATCTCAAAAAAGCTTGACTTAACAGCATTTTTAAACATTGGCATTCAGCTAGCATCAGCACTCAACTCGCTGCATCAAAACGGCATCATTCACAAAGACATCAAACCCTCCAACATTATCATCAACCTGGAAACAGGAATAGTTAAAATCACCGACTTCAGCATCGCTTCCCGGCTGAGCAAAGAAACTCCCCAAATTAACAGCGCTAACTTAGTTGAAGGTACAGTCGCCTATATGTCTCCCGAACAAACTGGGAGAATGAACCGCACCTTAGATTATCGCAGCGATTTCTATTCCCTAGGTGTCACATTTTACGAAATGCTGACAGGCAAATTGCCGTTTAAAAGCAACGATATTTTGGAACTGGTACACTGTCATATTGCCAAACATCCCGCGCCACCTTCTGAATGCAGGAGGAATTTAGAAAATAGCGATCTGGTTCCGCAAGTTGTTTCGGATATTGTGATGAAGCTTTTGGGAAAAAATGCCGAAGATAGATATCAAACAGCAGAGGGGATTAAGGCAGATTTAGAAAACTGTTTGAATTCTTGGCAGACAACTGGGGAAGTTGCTTATTTTGTACCCGGACAGTTGGATCGATCGGGACAATTGTCAATCCCTCAAAAACTCTACGGGCGAGAACTTGAAGTCGATAGTTTACTTGCTGCTTTTGAAAGGGTAGGGACACGGCAGTGCCGTGTCCCTACAGGTGATAGGGATTTACTCCCAGGGCGCAGCGAAATAGTCCTAGTTTCCGGTTATTCTGGGATTGGTAAAACCGCCATTGTCAATGAAGTTCACAAGCCAATTGTGCGACAGCGCGGCTATTTTATTAACGGCAAATTTGACCAATTTAAGCGCAACATTCCCTATGCAGCTTTGATTCAAGCTTTCGGGTCCTTAATCGGGCAGTTGCTGACTGAAAGCAGCGAAAATTTGCAAGCTTGGCGAGAAAAGTTAGCGGCGGCTTTGGGTACAAACGGTGCTGTGATTGTTGATGTAATTCCCGAGATTGAGCTAATTATTGGCAAACAGCCGGAAGTGCCACAACTGGGGGCTGCGGAATCTCAAAATCGGTTTAATCGAGTCTTTCAAGAGTTTATCGGCGTCTTTACTCGCGCAGAACATCCGCTGGTTATCTTTTTAGATGATTTGCAGTGGGCTGATTCGGCTTCGCTGAATTTAATGCAGTTGTTGCTTGGCAATTCGGAAAGTAAATACCTGCTGTTGATTGGTGCTTATCGGGATAATGAAGTTCATCCGACTCATCCGCTCGTACAGGCGATCGAGCAAATTGCCAAAACTGGTACTCCAGTCAATAATATTGTATTGCAACCGCTGGATTTCGGCAATGTTTGCGAATTAATTGCCGATACTATCACGGCTAACGACAAGGTGAGATTGCTGGCTGAGTTGATTTTCCACAAAACGGGCGGTAATCCTTTCTTCATCACGCAGCTTTTGCAAGCGCTGTATCAAGAAAATCTGTTACACTTTGAGTTGAGCAGCGGTAGTTGGCAGTGGGATTTAGCGCAGATTCAGGCGATCGGCATTACCGACAAAAGTGTCGTGGAATTGGTAGCCAGCCGCATCGAAAAACTTCCGGAAACTACGCAGCGAGTCTTAAAATTGGCGGCTTGTATTGGCGACACATTTACCCTCGATGTTTTGTCAATTGTCAACGAACAATCCCAGGCGCAAGCAGCTAGCGAACTCTGGGCGGCGCTGCAAACTGGATTGGTTCTCCCGTTGAGTAATGCTTACAAAATTCCCCTGGTTGGAGGCTGGGGACTGGATAATTTGCGATCGATTATTCCCGCTTCTCAATCCAAAATTGCCTACAAATTTCTGCACGACAGAGTGCAGCAAGCAGCTTATTCTCTGATTCCAGACGCCCAAAAGCAAGCAACGCACCTAAAAATCGGTCAATTGCTGCTCAAAAATACTCCCGTCGCTGAGATTGACGATAATGTGTTTGATATTGTCAACCAACTGAATGTTGGGGTTGAATTTCTCACAGAAAAAACCGAAAAAGATGAATTGGCAAAACTGAATCTGATCGCCGGGAAAAAAGCTAAAGCATCTAATGCTTACGAAGCTGCTGTCAGGTATTTGAATGTCGGCTTGGAACTCATTAACTCCTCCCAGTCCCCCGTTAGTATGCAGTCAAGTTGGGATACTGATTATGACTTGACGCTGAATCTGCACGTAGAAGCAGCGGAGGCAGAGTATCTGAATACTAACTTTGGGCGATCGCAAGAATTAGCGGATCTTGTTTTACAACAAGCTGTTAGCGTACTAGACAAAATTAAAGTCTACGAAATCCAAATCCAGTCTTATATGTCTCAAAACCAATTTAGTCAGGCTGTAGATTATGGGCTAAAAGCTGTGGAAATATTGGGGTTGTCCCTCTCTGAAATCCCCCCAGAGAATCTCGCTGGAATTAAGTTGCCTCAAATTGAGGAACTAGAAAAAGTACCTGTAATGACTGATGACTATCAGTTGGCGGCAATGCGGATACTCTCGGTGCTTCTTTCTCCGGCTTTTGGTGCAAAACCAGAACTCTTGCCACAGATCATCTTCACAATGGTCGATTTTGGTATGGAAAGCGGTTATTCAGCACTTGGGGCGATCGCCTATACTTGGTATGGTTTGCTGCTAAGTGCGGTATTGGGAGAGCTAAACGCTGGATATCATTCTGGACAACTAGGTTTGAAACTGTTAGACAAATTCAATGCTAAACAACTTAAATCCAAAATTTACAATATGTTTAACACTTTTGTTAGACATTGGAAAGAACACGCCAGGGAAACTATTGTATCCTTAATGGAAGGGATTCAATCTGGCTTAGAAACAGGAGATTTAGAGTTTGGCAGTTATTGTGCCATGAACTACTGCAATCACCTATTTTTGATTGGCGAGCCACTAGAAAATGTTGCACAAAAGCAAGGGCAATATATAAATTTAACACTGAACCTAAAGCAGGATTTTCCTAGTGTATTTATCAGAACTTGGTCACAAATGGTTTTGAATCTAATGGGGCGTTCGACCAATAAAAGTCAATTGATCGGGGATGAATTTAACGAAATAGAAATGTTGCCAAATTTGAAAGTTAATTGGTCTTTTTTTAATTTTTACTTTGCGAAAACACTTCTGCATTACTTGTTTAAAGAATACGATATGGCAGTTGCTAACGCATCTTTGGCGGTAGAATACGCAGGTGGGATGGTTGGCTACATGATGGTCGGCACAAACAATTTTTACTATTCCCTGGCACTCCTGGCTGTGTATCCAACTGCGGATAGTGCAGCACAAGAAAAATACTTGATGCAAGTAGCAGCCAATCAGGAACAAATGCAGACATGGGCGCACCACGCCCCGATGAACTACCAGCACAAGTACGATTTAGTAGAGGCTGAAAAAGCGAGAGTTTTCGGTAAAAATTGGGAAGCAGCAGATTATTATGACAAAGCTATTCAAGGAGCCAAAGAGCAAGGATACATCCAAGAAGAAGCACTCGCTAACGAACTTGCGGCCGAGTTTTATTTCTCTCGCAACAAAGACAAAATTGCTCAAGTATATCTCACAGAATCATACTACGGTTACATCCACTGGGGAGCGATCGCCAAAGTCAAAGATTTAGAAGCCCGATATCCCCAATTAGTCGCCCAAACCCTCAACCGAGAAACTAAAACCCGCGATTTAACTGTCACCGCCACGACAACAACCACCAGCAGCGATTTCAGTAAATCCTTAGATATCGGCACCTTCGTCAAAGCATCTCAAGCAATTACCAGCGAAATTGTCCTGGATAAATTGCTCGCCAGTTTGATCGAGATTTTGTTAGAAAATGCCGCCGCTCAAAAAGCTGTGCTGATGCTCTACAAAGATGATAGTCTTTTGATCCAAGCAGCTTGTACGTCAGAGCAAAATCAAGCCGTTGTCTTGCAATCCCTTCCCGTTGAAATTAGTCAAGATTTGCCAGTTTCTATTGTTAACTATGTTGCTCGAACTCAAAAAGACTTGGTTTTAAACAATGCAGCGTCAGACGGCTTGTTTACCGAAGATCCATATATTGTCAGCAGTCAGCCAAAGTCAATTCTTTGCAATCCAGTCATCTATCAGGGCCAACTCACAGGCATTCTGTACCTGGAAAATAACTTAGCAGTGGGTGCTTTTTCTCCCGAAAGATTGCAAGTTTTAAAAGTTTTGACTTCTCAAGTTGCGATCGCCCTAGAAAATGCTAAACTCTACGCAAAAGCACAACAAAAGTCGCAGCAACTAGAACAATCTTTGCACAAGTTGCAGCAAACCCAAGCTCAACTGGTGCAAACGGAAAAAATCTCAAGTTTGGGGCAGTTGGTAGCAGGAGTTGCTCACGAAGTCAATAACCCCGTTGGCTTTATTTCCGGCAATCTCCACCACGCTAATGATTATGTACGAGATTTGATTTGCATTGTCAATCTTTACCAGCAGCACTACCCACAGCCGGTACAGGAAATTGCAGAAGCAGCAGAAGATATGGAACTCGATTATCTGATGGAAGATTTGCCTAAAATGCTGGGTTCTATGCAGTTAGGAACCGATCGCATTCGTGATATCATGCAATCATTACGCAACTTCTCGCGCGTTGACGGTAATGAAAAAAAACCGGCCGACATTCATGCAGGTATCGAGAGTACGTTGATGATTTTACAGCACCGCTTGAAAGCTAATGCGGAACGTCCGTCAATTCAAGTGATTAAGGAATACGGCGACTTACCTGCGGTTGAGTGCTACAGCGGACAACTCAATCAGGTGTTTATGAATTTGCTCTCAAATGCGATCGATGCTTTGGATGAGTCGAATGCTTCACGTACTTACGCTGACATTGATAAGCATCCTAATATTATCACAGTTTGCACCGAAGTCAAGGATGTGAAGGAAGAAGGAATAAGGAAGAAGGAAGAAGGAAGAAGGAAGAAGGAAGAAGGAAGAGGGAATAAGGAAGAAGGAAGAGAGAATAAGGAAGAAGTAAGAGGGGGGAAAAGTGAGAGTTTTGCGGTGATTCGGATTAAGGATAATGGGCGGGGGATGGCTGAAGCAACGCGGTGTAAATTGTTCGATCCGTTTTTTACCACTAAGCCGGAGGGGAAAGGTACGGGATTGGGATTGTCGATTAGCTATCAAATTGTAGTCGAAAAACACGGCGGTGCGATCGAGTGTATTTCGGAACCGGGAAAAGGTGCGGAGTTTGTGATAGCAATTCCCTTAAATTAGAGAAGGATTAGAGAAGAAAACCGGGCGAATATAATTCGCGTCTATACAGACACTCACGCGCCTCCGCGGGTTGAAAAAAACCCGGCGAATATAATTCGTGTCTATACAGACACTCACGCGCCTCCGTGGGTTGAAGAAAACCCGGCGAATATGATTCGTGTCTATACAGACAACCGGGCGAATAGGATTCGCGTCTATACAGACACTCACGCGCCTGCGCGGGTTGAAAACGGGGAAATTAAAATTACCTTATTCTCTTCAACCTGCGGAGGCAGGTTTTGTTCGTATAGGCGCGAATTCTATTCGCCGTCTATCTGCATCTACAAACCTATTTAAAATCTAAAACCGGGAAAGGTTTCGCCGCTTCTATCTGCGCCGCTAATGCAATTAAAGTTGCTTCCGCCGCCGGCCGCCCGATAATTTGAATTCCCACCGGCAAACCGTTATCATCTAAGATGGCCGGAAGTGCGATCGCAGGTAAACCACTCGCATTAAATGGCGGACAAGGAGCAACCCAATTAATAATCCGCTGCAAAGTTTCCTCACAACTCAAATGGGCCCACTCCCCGATGCCAATGGGCGAGTGCATATAAGTCGGCAAAACTAACACATCAAAATTCTCAAAGAATCCCACAATCCGCCGTGAAATCACCTGCATTTGATTCACCGCCCGCAAATATTCCCCAGCCCCAACAGTCCTTTCCAACAACCAGCGATTCATCGGTTCCAAAACCTTGCCTGGAATGCCGCTTGCTGCCGCCCCAGACTGCCAAATTACTGTAAACGGTTCGATTAAACCTGTAAAATCCGGGCATCCCGGTTCGACATCGTGACCCAAATCTGTCAGTAATTTTACGGTTTCGAGTACGGCTTGCTGACACACAGGCGCTGCCTCACCCACGGGAGCAATACTGGTAGAAAAAGCAATTCGCAGTTTGCCCAACTTTTCGCCGGAAGCCTCTAAAAACGTGGGATTTGGGTCTGGTAGCCAGTATGGATCGCCTGTGGTGTAGCCTGACATCACATCCAACAGGGCGGCGGCGTCAGCGACGGTGCGGGCGAGAGGGCCGTTGGCAGAAATTCCGCTCAGGTAATCTCCGACTGGTGCCCAGGAAACTCGCCCGCGCGAGGGTTTAATGCCCACTAAACCGCAGGCGGAAGCTGGGCCTCGGATCGAACCGCCGCCGTCTGAACCTTGGGCGATCGCGCATAAACCCGCCGCTACGGCCGCCGCTGAGCCGCCGCTGGAACCTCCGGGCGTGTAGTCTAAATTCCAGGGATTGCGCGCGGGCCGGAAACCTGGGGGTTCGCTGTAAGGCAATGAGCCTATTTGAGAGGTTGCTGTTTTGCCCAGAATGTTAAATCCGGCTGCTTCGATCCGCCAGACTACTGACTCGTTGTAGGGAGATATGTTACTGTGCAAAGCCTGAACTCCGTAAGTACACGGAATGCCGGTAACTGGTGTCAAGTCTTTAATCGCGATCGGCACTCCGAAAAACGGCGGCAATTCCTCTGACTTGTTTAAGCCTGCTAGGTGTTCGGTTTGCGCTGTCGCCAGCTCGATCGCCCGATCGGCAGTTACTGTAAAATAACTACCAAGTTGATGGTTTAATCGATCGATCCGTTCCAAGTACACATTGGCAATTTCTAGGGGCGAAATTTCCCGAGCGCGGATCGACTTCGCCAAATCCAGGGCTGAACTAAAAGCCCGATCGACAGAATTCATAGGTGTAAGTCCTGAATGGTTCGGCAAAGTATATATTTATAGCTGGTAAAAGTATAGTCATCTATTACATGACACGGGAGGCATTGAGTCCCTCCCCTTTCGCTTTCACTTCGAGCGGATTAACCCGCCTCGGCTGAGCTACGCAGCTCTCTATCCCATTGCTGAAGGCATTTGGGATTGCTTTT
>NZ_JAEQDE010000128.1:0-31707 GCF_020737865.1 Microcoleus sp. PH2017_35_SFW_U_B | reverse complement strand
GACTTGAATGTCAGCGGAATGCTGGCAAATCACAAGCTGGCTGGGGCAATATCCGACTTAGGTTTTTACGAATTCAGGCGACAGTTAGAGTATAAATGCAAAATGTATGGCTCCCAATTAGTGCTGGTAGATCGATGGTTTCCCAGTTCTAAGATTTGTGCTAATTGCGGGCATAAAAAAGATATGCCACTCAGCGTTCGGACTTATGATTGTCCTGCTTGTGGTCTGTCGGTAGACCGCGATCTTAATGCCAGTTTAAATATTTTAAATTGGGAACCCAAGGCTATTGGGGGATAGCCTGCTTATCTTGGGATGGCCGACCACCCAATAGCGCAGGAAGTGAACTCTTTCATTGTAGCTAAAGATGGCTTTAGTTAAGTTTGGGTAAGTTTTACGAAGCAGGAAAAGATTGATACTTTAACAGACCAGGAGGATTTGAGCGGCAAGGAAGATCGATCGATATGATATATGATGCGATCGTGAATTGCATAATAATTGATTGTCCGCGTTTCTCCCTGTCATCGTTGTAGAATCTACGGTCAAATATGATTTACATTCCGTTTTGACGGTGTTAAGCCTAGCGGCCGAATTACTACGCCTTCTATCTATTTTACCTATCGGGTTATTGAGATTACTTTTGGTTGTAGACTACAATCCGATCTACCTCTCATTAATGCCTTCTTTTCTAGAGTCTGATTGATTGGCAGACTTCGTAGCTAAGCAGGGTTCCCAACTATAGAGGACATAAATCAACAACTGAATCTAAATAAAAGTCCAGCATCTCAAAAACTTGAAAGTCCATAAATGATTAGACTTAAAGAGATAATTGTTTAATCTTTGCAATACGCCTATCATGTCCAAAATCATCTCTGTCCACTCTTACCGGGGTGGCACTGGCAAATCTAACATGACTGCAAACCTGGCATCTATTATCGCTCGCGGCGGAAACAGGGTCGCCATTGTGGACACAGACATTCAATCGCCCGGGATTCACGTGCTGTTCGGTTTCAGCGAGAACAACATGGATCGCTGCCTCAACGATTACCTGTGGGGCAGGTGTCCGATCTCGGATACGGCTTACAATGTGAGTTCGCTGCTGCCAAAATTAGCCCGTAACGGCAGCCTCTATCTGATTCCTTCGAGCATTAAAGCAGGGGAGATAGCGCGAGTTTTGCGGGAAGGCTACGACGTGGGACTGCTTACCGACGGCTTTCAAGAACTGATCGACGTTCTGAACTTAGACTACCTATTTATTGACACGCACCCAGGACTCAACGAAGAAACCCTTCTCAGCATCACGATTTCGGATATCCTGCTGCTGATTCTGCGTCCGGATCAGCAAGATTTTCAGGGAACGGCTGTCACGGTAGATGTGGCCCGCAAATTAGAAGTTCCCAAGATTTTGATCGCGATCAACAAAGCGCCAGAATCCTTGGATTTCGAGGATTTGAAGCAGCAAGTAGAGAGTATTTACAACATCCCAGTTGGAGGGGTGCTGCCCCACAGCGACAAGATGATGCTGTTAGCCAGCAAGGGGGTGTTTGCCCTGCACTTCCCTAAAGACCCTCTAACTCAAGTGGTGGAAGGGATTGCCAAGCAGATTTTGGGATAATTTGGTGTAAGGACAGCGGATCAAGGTTGACGAGAGCGAGTTGCAGTCTCAATTACTGGGGCGCGATGTCCTGCAAGCGCGATCGCTCCTTGCTGTGGAGGAACTTTTTCGGCGACAATATTTGCTTGAGGAGTCAGGAGAATGGCGACAAAATGAGATACAAATAGATTATGAGAATTTGTTAAAAAACTTTAGGAGGAGAACTCATGGATTTTGACTGGCGCATACTAATAGTATTGAGTCCGGTTTTGTTGGCGGGCGGCTGGGCTGCTTACAATGTCGGCACTATAGCTCTCAAACAAGTTGAGAAATTGTTGAACAAGGAAACTTAAGCTCAGCATTTTCACCGTAATTTTGCAGCCGACTGTTTGTTGAGATACAAAAACAGTCGGCTGATTTGTGCATTGGCTCTCAGGAGCAGGAGGGCTAATGCCATTTTGGATTATCAATGACCCCGCCCAAAAACCTGTACAAGCCCCTGAAGCTATGAGTGTGCAGAAAACCAAAAATTTTAGACTCCTGTTTCTGCTCCGGTGATGAATATGTGGAGTAAAGCTAAAGTCTAAAACTTGTTCGCTCGCTCCGGTCGAAGAATCTAAAATCTAAAATCGGATCGCTTACTGCATCAGGGTTTGGAACGCGGACATATAGTTGCATCCTGTTTGGGAACTTGTTTGATGTTTGGCCCGGAGATCGCAATGTACGACTCCAGACAGATAGAGCGAAAGCCACTTAAAAGTTATAAATAAACTTGTGCATAAACTGGGTGCGATCGCCTCAGCATTTGTGATGAGATTGCGACACAAATATTTAGCCACGTTCCAGCAGAAAATATGAGACAATCGCAAAAGTATTTGCCCTGAAAATCGCCCTACAAACTGCGAAGTTTAACCTCTAGGGAATATCGGTCAAATTGTCAATGTTTAACTCCTATATCTTTAGATAGATTATGCTTTTTCCCCGAGCTAGCGGCATTTTACTCCACCCGACATCTTTTCCCAGCCGATTTGGTGTTGGGGATATGGGAATAGAAGCATATCGCTTTATTGACTTTTTAGTAGAGAGCGACCAGCAATACTGGCAGATATTGCCGCTGGGCCCGACTGGATACGGCAATTCTCCTTATTCGTGCTATTCAGCAATGGCAGGAAATCCGCTGATGCTGAGCCCGGAAATTCTGCGGGACGAGCAATTGCTCAGCGATGAAGATTTAGCTCATTCGCCGGAATTTCCCCTGGATACAGTAGAATTCGATCGCGCGATCGCACACAAAATACCCCTGCTCAAAAAAGCCTGCGAAAACTTCAAAGCGAAAGCATCGCCGGTGCAGCAAAGAGAATTCTCGGCTTTTTGCGAGAGCAAAGCGAGTTGGCTGGAAGATTATGCCTTATTTATGGCACTAAAAGACAGCTTCAACGGCACGAGCTGGCACACTTGGGAACCAGAAATTGCACAGCGCCAACCGGAGGCGCTAGACAAGTGGCGGCAGGAGCTACATAATGAGATTTATTACTACAAATACGTGCAGTTCGAGTTTTTCCGCCAGTGGACTGAGTTGAAACGCTATGCGAACCTGCGCGACATTAAAATTATTGGTGACATTCCGATTTATGTCGCTCACGACAGTGCTGATGTGTGGTCGCATCCGGACTTGTTTTGTTTGGATGAAGCAACTGGAGAACCAGCTTTGATGGCGGGAGTTCCGCCGGATTACTTCAGCGCAACAGGTCAATTGTGGGGCAATCCTGTTTACAATTGGGAGGCTTTGGAAGCAACTAATTTTCAGTGGTGGGTGCAGCGTTTTGAGGCGATTTTCGCTTATGTAGATGTGACTCGGATTGACCACTTTCGAGGATTTGATGCTTACTGGGCGGTGAAGCGCGGGCAGGAAACTGCGATCGACGGAGAGTGGATTAATGCGCCGGGAACGGCTTTGTTTGAGGTAATTAACGAGAAGTTCGGCAATTTGCCGATTATCGCTGAGGATTTGGGGGTAATTACTCCGGAAGTGGAAGCTTTGCGCGATCGGTTTGAGTTTCCCGGAATGAAGATTTTGCAGTTTGCTTTCGGTGCGGGGCCTGGCGATCCTTTTTTGCCTTTCAATTATGTTCGTAACTGTGTAGTTTACACCGGTACCCACGACAACGACACGACTGTTGGCTGGTTCAATCAACTGCAAAACTACGAAAGAGATGAGGTTTTGCGTTATTTGGGCTGCATCGATCCCCAAGGAATTCACTGGTCTTTAATCCGCATGGGTTGGTTTTCTATTGCTAATTTGGCGATCGTGCCCTTTCAAGATTTGTTGGGTTTGGATACCGACGCGCGGATGAATTTTCCGGGGAAAGCAGAGGGAAATTGGGGCTGGCGGTATCGGCGCGAAGCTTTGAATTGGGAGGTGCGCGATCGGCTCAAAACCATGACTTACATCTGCGGGCGCGCTCCCCAGAAAAATTGAAAATTGGGAATTGGGCATTGGGAATTGGGCATAGGGCATAGGGCATAGGGCATTGGTTATTAGAGAAACGACTAACTACTAACGACTAACTATTAACTATTAACTATGTCCCATGCCCAATGCCCGATGCCCTATGCCCGATTATCCTTCATTTTTGGGCTTTGCTGAAGGCTTGAGTTCGTCGGCGGTAAAAACAACTTGTTTGGCAACTCCAGATTCTCCGAGTTGTTCGGCTTGTCCGTTATTCACAGCAATCATTACACCGCCGGCGTTACCAGCTAGAACTACCAATTTGTTTTGGGCCTGCCAGGTGCGGACAGTTCCTGAAGGCAAAGTTCCCTCAAACTCGGGTTTGCCATCAACTTCAATCTTCATCCATGATTCGTCTTTTAAACTGACGTTAACCATGACTGGTTTATTGCCAGATTTATCTAAACTTTGACCTGTTCTTGTTGCTTCCACAGCATCGTAACTATCGGCTTTCTGATTTTTTGAGGCGCTCTGGGCTAAACGAGCTTGTTCTTGCTCAAGAGCTAGTTCTTTGGTTCCCGTACCGTTTTTTGTTGTCAGAGAACCGCCCATCAACTGAGATAAGACATTGACTGAACAGATAATTAGAAATGTGTAAAAAAGGTACAGGTGCATCGGCCGCAATTGTGGCCCATTCTGCCAGGATAGCTTGGTGGTCGATCGCGGTGGCGGTTCGATCGGGAAAAAGTCGGCAAACTGAGTTCCGTCCAAACCCATTGCTTCGGCGTACCGCTTGATCAAACCTTGAGTGTAGACGGGTTCGGGGAGTTGGTCGAGTTGGCCGTCTTCGATGGCTTGCAGCAGATTCCGCCGAATCATGGTTACGACAGCTACTCTGTCCAAAGAAATCGACTGCTGTTCGCGGTACTCCCGGAGTTGAGATCCTATTGCCGCTAATTTCTTCTGAGGAGTTTCTGGCTCTTGGGAGTGCAGTTTCTTCTTAGTTATTTGGGAGAATAAAAACAATAAATTCTTTGTCATATGCTGTGCTCCTGGGGATTCACTGGCACGCTTATTGATGTTAGGTTGACTAGATTCCATAAAAAAATAATTTCTGAATCTTCTAGGGGTCGGTAGCAGCCCGGTGCCAATATCGGCCCTGCGGGGGGCTGCAATTGAATCGGGCCAATGGCTGTGCGGTGCAGGCGCACCACTGGATATCCCAACTGCTCGGCGGTGCGCCGAATCTGTCGGTTTCTCCCTTCTGATAGAATTACTTCTAACAGAGTTTGGTCTCTCGCGCGATCGATAACTCTAACTTTCGCGGGTAATGTTTTTCTACCGGACAAGATAATGCCCTGACGCCACGCTTGTAGTATGGGTTCCGGGGGATCGCCGAGCACCCAAACTTGATAAGTTTTGGCGATCGAGTGACGCGGATGGGTCAAACAAAATGTCAGCTTACCATCATTGGTGAGCAATAGGGCGCCTGTGGAATCTGCATCTAAGCGTCCTACGGGATGGATGCCTTGACCAGATCGCAGTTTGGGCGGCAGCAAGTCGAGAACTTTCGATCGCGCCCTGGGATCGCTGCAAGTAGAAACTACGCCTGCGGGTTTGTTGAGCAACAGATAGACCTCTGCCGGTCTATCTGTTGGTTTCACATGGACTCCATCGACTTCGATGAAATCGCGATCGGGATTCGCCTTTTGTCCTAAACGAACAATATTGCCATTAACCCGGACTCGTCCAGCTACAATCATCTGTTCTGCAAGACGGCGAGAGGCAATGCCCCACTGGGCGAGGATTTTTTGCAGCCTTTCATCAGACATGACGGGAATGTGGAAAGCCCCAACACCCGAGCGGTGGAGGGAGGAAATACGACACGGTTAATGGATTAACCGATGCTACCAATGTTCAATTCCTGGTTGGGAAGAAATTCTAATGTTTGCTAACCAATCCTTGCAGGGCGTTGCGCCTGGTGCAGATTGTCCTTATGGCATAACCCTGAATGTTGTGCAAAAACTACGAGGAAAAGACTCGCGGGAGGCTATTGCCTGCACCGTTGGTTTGTTGCTGATTTAAAATGTGTGGGTCTGACACGACCATTAACTAACACTACCATAAAACCGGTACTGCTGGTTAATTTTATACGCTCGATCGCGAAATTTCCCTCGGGATCGCACAACTGGCAAACTCAGGAGAAAGCCTGAGGGGGGAAGGGTGAGATTTTTTCTGCTTCAGGCGTTGCTGATGTCTGATTTCGGCTTCTGGAGTATGTCACGAGGTGGGTTCATCAACCCGTTCTTAGGGAAAATCCGAGGTTGAGGGCGATATTTCTTTGTATAAACCGGGTTTGTGAGACGGGATGCGCTCGTTAATAGTTAAATTTTTGTGTTTGAATATTAAGGTTTGTAATTTTCAAATTGTTTATGACTGTCGATCGCCACTCTCTTTTATTTGACAATATAGCTACTGCGGCCAGCTCTGGTGGGACTGCCAACCTCGACGAGGAAGGGGAGACACCGCCGCCGAGCCAAGGCAGCCGGATCGCAAGTTCGGTGCTGTCTCCGGCGGTGCAGTTGTTGCTGCGATCGCAAGTTCAGCAGGTTGATGAGTTGAAGGTGAAAATTGAGGGGAGCGATCGACAAATTTTCAGCGGTGCAATCCCCAAAGTAACGGCAGCGGCTCGCGGTGCCGTGTATAAAGGATTACACCTAACAGAGGTTGCCCTAGAGGGCTGTGGGATTCGCATCAACCTCGGTCAAGCTCTCAAAGGCAAACCACTGCGCCTGCTCGAATCGGTTCCCGTGACTGGCGTTTTGAGGCTCTCTCAAGCGGATTTGAATGCGTCCCTGAAAGCGCCTTTGCTGGCGGATGCTTTGAGTGAATTTTTGCTGCCAATGTTGCCGCTGACAGATAGCGAAAAGTCGCTGAAGTTGGAAAATTCGCAGATCGAAATTGAGGCGGGGAAGTTGACGCTGGTGGCGACAATTTTGCGCGCTGGGGGTACGCAAATTCCTGTTGTATTGCGGACTGGTTTGCGGATTGCTAGCGGTCGCGAATTGATGTTTGAAGTACCGGAAATCGAAGTCAATGGAGAAATCAAGAGCAGTGATTTCAAGGATTTTAAAATTGATTTCGGACAGGAAGTTGCAATTGATGAGTTGATTTTGAGTCCGGGGGAGATTGTTTGTCGGGGTGGAATTCGAGTTTTGCCTTAGTTATTTGTTGTTTGTTGGCTGTTGTTTGTTGTTTGTTGTTTGTTATCTGTTGGGGAGCATCTCATTTTTGTAAAAAGCATTTTTTTTATTATATTGCGAGCTTAAGAGATCGCGTATTGTCCTCGCGAGCTCTTAAGCTCGCAATATAAATGCAAAATAGTACGAGCTTAAGAGTTCGCGTATTGTACTCGCGAGCGGGGACGCTCTATTATAAATGCAAAACTGGGTGCATCTGGTTTTTGAAGAGGGCGAAGCATGACCGTATATAAGTTATTAGTTATAATCCCATATTGACTACGGTCATGCTATAGCCCATACAAACATATTTGCTTGCATTGAGATGCACCCGCAAAACTGAGATGCTCCCTGTCTGTTGACTGTTGTCTGTTGTTTGTTGGCTGTAACTGGTTCCCAGGAAGAGCCTGGGAATACATACCCGAACGCTCTGATCTGCCTCCAAATTCATATGCCCGATGCCCGATGCCCGATGCCCGATGCCCAATTCCCAATTCCCAATTACGGATTAATTAAAAAAGAGTCGATCGCGGGCAATAACAAAGTCACAAAATAGTAGACTAAGGGTGCGGTAAAAACATAACTGTCAGTGCGATCGAGAATGCCGCCGTGACCGGGAATCAACTGTCCCGAATCCTTAACGCCGGCGTCTCGTTTCATCATCGACTCAGTTAAATCTCCCAACAAGCTAGCAACGCCAATCAACAGACCAAAAGCTGCCCCAGTATACGGCCACCCCGGCCATTGTAAATACCAAGACCAGGCGGCGGCCACGGCGATACTGCCGCAAACTCCAAATACGGCACCTTCAACGGTTTTTTTAGGGCTGATGTGGGAGAGGCTAGTGCGGCCGAAGAATTTGCCGACAAAATAAGCGCCAATGTCAGCGGCCCAGATGCAGAGGAAAGCCACCAGCAGCGAAGTCAATCCTAAAGATATGCTGCTGGAACTTGTCCAAGACTGGGACGAGTAAATGTTAACGGGCAAATTGCTTGCTACTAATTGCGAAAATTGGGTTGTAGCCACATTGGCAGGATCGAGTCCGACTCGCAGCCGTATCCAATAGCTGGGCAAATAGCCGCCGTAGAACAATCCTAAAATAGAAGCGGCAATATCGGCGATCGTCGATAACTTCGGTTGGAACAACAGATAGAAACAGATGAAAGTTCCGGCTAAGGGGAACATGGCGTCTACGAGTTGAGGCGCCAGGGCGGCAGTAATCAGCAGAATTTGACTGACAACTAAGGTGGTTTTGCCAGCAGGTGCAATGCCCTTAGCTCGGGCTAACTGAAAATATTCCAATTGACCTAGGTACACGATGACGCCAAAGCCGAGGGTGAAGTACCATCCCCCCATAATAATCATTCCCAAAGCAAGGACGATCGCAACTATTCCACTCAGGATACGAGACCAAGGCATAAAATGAATTTCTCACAGGAGACGGCAGGTCAGTCGATTTTAGATTTTAGATTTTAGATTTTAGATTTTAGATTTAGTCCACAGATGAATCTGGGGGTTGGAACTATGGTCTAAAATTTTGTTTTTTGGGCGGGCTCGGTCGATTTGGGATGCAAGGATACAAGGATACAAGGATACAAGGATGGTTAAGGCACAGGTTCGTCCCCCATCCTCAACCGGCGATCCAAAATTTCAACTCAGGCGATCGCTCCAGCTAAGGTCGGCCTTATTATAAGTATTATGAACGTTAAGCTAACGTAAAAAAGGTTAAGAATTGCATTTAATGTTTGATTCTCAGTGATACAGCCTCCGGGCCCACATCACCATCTTTGATGTGGTGTGGGAATATTTCCGTCTAAGGACTAATGACTGATGACTAATGACTAACGACTAATCCAACTTTTCACCGCTGAGAATAAAGATGGGATTGACGGCGGCAAAGGTTTGACTCAAGCCCCGAGTCTCCAAGCGGTTGACGGCGGACTGGACTACCTCGATGTTGCGGACTTGCAACTCGGCGAAGCTTTCGGAAAGGGCGTAAAGATTCTCTAAATTCGAGGCTGTGGCGACAACTCGACCCTGTGGGCGCAAGTGTCGCCAGACTTCCTTGAGAATCATTTTAATCGGGCGCCCTCCTTCGATGCAGACTCGGTGGGGGTGTTCGGGGAGATTTTCGAGGCATTCAGGGGCGCTACCTTCAATGACTTCTACGTTTTTGATCTCGAATCGATCGCAATTTCGGCGAATCAAGCTTGCTACTTCTTCATCCCTTTCGATGGCGATAATGCGACCTTTGGGACACAGCAAACCTGTTTCTACGGCGATGGTACCAGTACCTGCACCGATGTCCCACACCACTGAATCTGCTTGCAGCCGCAGGTGGGAGAGTAACAGCAGTCGGACTTCTCGCTTACTCATGGGAATTCCCGGTAAACGTTCAAATAAATCGTCTGGGATACCAGGAGTGACGTAGGGCCAAAGCATAGTTGTATTTTTAATGGAAGGAAGAAGGAAGAAGGAAGAAGGAAGAGGGAAAAGGGAAGAGGGAAGATTTTTCCCATTTCCTACTATCCCTCATTTCCCACTATCCCCAAGTCTTAATATTTACTTTCGCACAACCCTGAGAGTTTGGAGGCGGGGATCGCTGCAACCTGTGATTTTGCCGCCGGCTGCAAGGATGTGTTGCAGGTAGTCAAGGGCTTGTGAGGTAATGATTTCACCGGGCATCAAAACTGGTATTCCTGGCGGGTAGGGACAGATGAGTTCGGCACTGAGTCGATCGACTGCTTGGTCTATTCCTACGGTTTCCGCCGGGGAAAAAAAGGCCTCGCGGGGGCAGAGAGAGGGAGTGGGAAATCCTAACAGAGATCTTGCACCATTCTCAAGAACAGGCAAGATGCCTGTTCCACAAAGAGTGAATTTTCTTGTGGGGTGGGCATCTTGCCCGCCCCCGGTTGTACCGGCGTCGTCCCCGTGCCCGCCTCCTAAATTGTGAGTTAAATTCTGGAAACCTTTAACCAGATTGTCAATATCTGATGCTGTATTTCCCAAGCTGATAATAAATGTTAAATGCTGCGGCATTGGTAATTCTGCGGTGACTGCGAGTTGCGAGTGGAGAATTTCATCAGCCGCAAATCCTGTTATTCCTAAATCGGATACTTTTACTGTTAGCCTGGTTCTGTCTAGTGCGACAAAACCGGGCGTATTTAACGGTTCTAAAACTGATAAGCCGGGAATTTGACTAATGTGCGATCGCGCTTTTGCAGCTAAATCTAAAGTTTGCATCATTAACTCCTTCCCGTGGAGTGCGATTTGTTGGCGGGCGGCGTCTAATGATGCTAATAATAAGTAGCTGGGACTGGTGGATTGTACAAGCTGCAATGCCCTATTTAATTTTTTAATATCTATGCGATCGCCCTTGACGTGCAACATCGATGCTTGAGTCATTGCACCGAGGGTTTTGTGGATTGATTGTACTGTTAAATCTGCCCCGGCGGATAGGGCTGGTTCTGGTAAGTCTGGATGAAAGTTAAAGTGGGCGCCGTGGGCTTCGTCTACTAATAACGGGATGTTGTATTGATGGGTAATTTTGGCGATCGCCCGCAAATCTCCACAAACGCCGTGATAAGTAGGGTAGACGACCATTACTGCTTTTGCGTCGGGATGTTGTTTTAGGGCTGCTGCTGCTGCTTCTGGGGTGATGCTGTTGGCAATATCCCAATCCGGGTTGTATTCGGGATTGACAAAAATGGGAATTGCACCGGATAAAATCAAACCAGAAATTGCCGATTGATGGATGTTTCGAGGCAAGATAATTTTATCTCCCGGCCCGCAAGTCGCGACAATTGCCGCCATGATTCCGCAAGTCGAACCGTTTGCTAAAAACCGAGTATGTTCGGCGCCAAAAGCCGAAGCAGCTAAATTTTGAGCTTCGGCAATTACGCCCTCTGGGTTGAAGAGATTGTCTAATTCTGGCAATTCGGGCAAATCTGAGCGAAATACTGCGGCACCGAATAAGTCAACTAACGGCCCTGAAATGCCTTGTCCGCGTTTGTGTCCGGGGGCGTAGAATGGGCTGTGATGGTGGTTTGTGCGATCGCGCAGCGCATCTAATAGGGGAGTTTGTTGTTGAGGGTTTGGTACTGACACGCTTATATAGCCTTTCTCAGAAAGATCAAGTAGTCGTGGGCATAGGGCATTGGGCATAGGGCATTGGGCATTGGGCATTGGGCATTGGGCATAGCTCATTTTTTCGAGAACCGCTATACCATTTGAGATTTGAGATTTGAGATTTGAGATTGGGGATGACTCACTGGATCTGGCTTGGGATATTCCCTAATACTCAAGGCATAATTTTAGGCGGACATAACAGTTAATTTTCGGTATTTAGATAGATGTGTTAGCCACTGTTTTGATTTTAATATAATAAACTAGCTCATAAATATTTGATTGAGAGTAAAACCGCAGATGAAGGCAGATAGACGCAGATAAATTTAAGGTGTTTTTCAAGTCTGTCAACTCTAATTAACCAATACCACAAATCGGTTGTTTTTGTTTTAAAAGATAACTGGAATTGGTGACCAATTGTTTTTTTAACATCTCTATTAGCTGAGCTAAACACTAACATGATTTATCCCACTTCCGATCCGTTTCCCGGGCCACAGATTCCCGGTACCGAACCCGGGCTGCCGACTATTATACCGGCATCGCCACCGGTGCCTGGCCCCGTTCCCGAACCGATTCCCGGGATAGTACCGGAACCGGTACCTGCGCCAATTCCGCAGCCAATTCCTGAACCGGTGCCGGAAACTGTGCCTTCTCCGATTCCTCAAACAGTTCCGGGGCCTATTCCTCAGACAATCCCTGAACCAATCTAAATTATGTTTTAGTGCTTCGGGAAGTTTAACAGAATTTGTAAGGTCGATCGCCCAAACCGAGTTTCTTGCCCAGGACCCAATTTGTTGATAAATAAGGGACAGGGAGAGGTTTCGGGCGATCGCTTTTTTGGGAAACCACTTGTGAACCGTTCAGCCATCTACCTCAAGTTAGATATTTAGCCGAACACAGGCTTGAGATTTGGGGTGGCTTGTCCAATATATTGCGGATACTTATGATATTTTGAAACAGTGATATGTTTCTAAATAGCTATGCTTACCGCCGGAATTGTCGGACTGCCTAATGTTGGCAAATCTACTCTGTTTAATGCTTTGGTGGCTAATGCCAAGGCGACTGCTGCTAATTTTCCTTTTTGTACGATCGAGCCAAATACCGGTATCGTGGCAGTACCCGACGAACGGTTGAAGGTGCTGAGCAATATTTCCAATTCTGTGCAAACTGTGCCCACGCGGATGGAGTTTGTCGATATTGCAGGTTTGGTGAAGGGTGCGAGTCAGGGCGAAGGGCTGGGAAATCAGTTTTTGTCTCACATTCGGGCTGTAGATGCGATCGTCCATGTTGTCCGCTGTTTTGACAATGATGATATCATTCACGTTTCCGGTTCTGTCGATCCCCAGCGAGATATTGACATTATCAATCTCGAATTAATTTTAGCAGATTTAGCTCAAATTGAACGCCGACTCGATCGCACTCGCAAACAAGCCCGCAACAACAAGGAAGCTCAAGCAGAAGTAAACGTCCTTGAAAAATTGGTCGTGGTTTTGAATGCAGAAAAACCAGTACGCCAGACCAGTTTAACTGACGAAGAAGCAGAATTAGTTAAAGGTTTAGAATTGTTAACAAACAAGCCGATCATCTATGCAGCGAACGTGTCTGAAGACGAATTGGGAACCGGAAATAGCTATGTCGAACAAGTCCGGGAAATAGCAGAAGCAGAAAATGCTAAGGTTGTCATAGTTTCGGCGCAAGTTGAGTCAGAATTGGTAGAACTACCAGAGGAAGAACGAGCTGATTTCCTCGAATCTCTGGGGGTAACAGAAGGTGGCTTAAAATCTTTGATTCGAGCTACTTACGAATTATTGGGTTTGCGGACTTATTTCACTAGCGGGCCGAAGGAAACTCGCGCTTGGACGATTATCGCAGGAATGTTAGCGCCACAAGCTGCGGGGGTAATTCACTCTGATTTTGAGCGGGGTTTCATCCGGGCCGAAACTGTAGCTTATGAAGATTTGGTGGCTACCGGTGCGATGAATGCAGCTAAGGAAAAAGGCTTAGTTCGCAGTGAAGGAAAAGAGTATGTTGTACAAGAGGGGGATGTGCTGTTGTTCCGATTTAATGTTTAGTCTTTTAAGGAGATAAGCACGTGCACATAGATATCGTTTCGCTGGTAATTGCTTGGTTGGTAACATCTGTGAGCTTTTTTATTATTTCCAAGTTACCCATAGGCGTGGATATTGACAGTTTTGGCAAAGCGATGGTTTCGGCGGCAGTTTTTGGATTGCTGAATGCTTTAGTGCGACCAGTTTTTGTAGTTTTGGGCTTTCCAGCTTTATTGGTAACTGTTGGTTTGTTTATGATTGTTATCAACGCTGCTATCTTTGGCTTGGCGGCTTGGCTAGTCGAAGGATTTAGATTGCGGTGGGGAATTTGGAGTGCTTTGCTTGGTGCTCTAGCCCTCGCTTTCATTAACTCTTTGCTGTATCAGGTTTTGGGTACGCTTCCCAGAGTAAGGTAGAGAAAGTTCATTCAGTTGACAGTTGACAGTTGACAGTTGACAGTTGACAGCAATCTCTACCTCCTGGAAGGAAGAGGATTGGAGTAATGAATCGTCTTCTTTTAATTTCTACGCCAAACCCAGAGGCTTTCAACCAATTATTTCTGGTAACGCGGACAAAAATAAAGGGGGCGGGTTTATCTATTTTGTGAATTGTGGCAAAGTATTTGGGAGAAAACCCGCCCCTACTGCACATATTTTGAGTAAAAATTGCTTCTAATGTATTTGCTTGTTGGGATTTGGATCGATTTAGTTATCAGTCTTCGGCAATTCTCCCGAACGAAATCGGTGAACAGGCATCCAAAATGCGGTACATTTCAAGTTACCGTCTACAAAATCTAAACTTGCTAATTCATAGAATTTGGAGTCAACAAAATCGCACTGATAGAGTTGTATTAATTCGTGTCCAGCTTGACCATTAAAAATAAAGAAGTTTTCCAAACAAGCTAAATATCTGATATTTGTTAACTCGGCTTTAATTTCTTCTTTAAATTCTCTTTGCAAAGCGTCGAGGCTGTGTTCTCCGAATTCTACGCCTCCACCCAGAGCTCGATACAATGTGTCTTGTTTTACCGGATCTTTGAATTGGGAAACGAAAATGCGATCCTCTTCGAGGGCTTCGCTAACGCCCGATCGAATTAATCCTAAAACAATTACACGAATTTTACCTTGCATAATATATAGCGGTTCTCAGAAAGATGAGGTATGTTGTTGGGCTTGGGCCCTCTTTGTTTAGCGGTTATATAAGCTGTCAGTCATACCTCACCTTTTTGAGAAGTGCTATAGCCATTCAGTCATGAGTCATCAATCATTAGACATCTCATAAAAAGCCAGTTTTGAACAGGCATCCTGCCTGTTCCACAAGAATCATGAGAGATTTCTAGTCATTATCCGTATCATCCGTGTCGTGCTAACGGTTAATTGTCCGGCTCAAAACCCTCTCTCTTCCTCGTATTTTCAACGGGCCAGTCTATATTTTCACCGCCGATAATTAGTTCTTCAATCGTCACAAATTCTTTGCTGAGTTGCTGGAAAACATTAATTAAAACATCGATGCCGATAGCATCGCTAGTCCCCAAATCAAACCAGCAGCGAGCCCAAGAACCTTCATACTCCATTTCTCCCATATTGTGCATCAAAGCCATCATGCTTTGGTCGGCTAGATTAACATCGTAATTCATATCGCTGATGTCTAAGCCTTCATCTTGAACTTGCAAATTTTCAGCATTAAATCCTCCCAGTTTTCCCAAAAAGAACCAAGAATCAAACACTTCTTCTACATACTGTTTTTCGCCGTTTGAAGGCACGTTACTGAATTTTAGCCAAATCCAGAGGTCAAAGGGATTAAATTCGCGAAACTGTACTTGCATCAAGTTTTACTCTTGTTAATAACAACCGCCAAGATGGTACTGTCAACTGTCAACTGTCAACTGTCAACTGTCAACTGTCAACTGTTTATAGTGGTGGTAAAGCCGTCGGCCCCCAGACTCCATCTGCATCTCTAATTTTATCGCGCATCGGGTCACAATCACGAGATTTGCTGTCGAGACGGTTGCGAGTTTTGCACTGCTGAAAGAAGATTTCGGCTACTAAGCTGCGCGGTAGTTGATCTGGTTTTGCTAAGGCGGCGTCGAAGTTTTTTCGGGCTTCCTCAAGTATGGTTTTGTTGTTGGATTGAGTCTTGGCTTGAGCAGATAAGACTTGTGCTTTGAGATAAAGGATTTCGGGGTTGGTGGGTGTTTCTGCTAGAGATTTGTTGGCAAATTCTAAAGCGCGATCGTATTTTTTTAAGTCTCGATAGCCTACGGCCATGCCGCGATAGGCTAAGTAGCGGGGCGAGGCTTTTTCTTCCAGTCGTTTAATGGCGTCGCTGGGGTTGGAAAAGGGTAGGTTTGAGGCTAACATTAAGTCCATGTAGCCTTTTAGCAGGTTGAGTTCTGGGTCGTTCGGCGCTATTTTTTCTGCTGCATCTAGGTATTGAAATACTACTCGCAGTTTGTTGAGTGCTTGGGGCGCGCCTTTGGCTGTTCCTTCTTTGGCTATGGCATTTGCTCCTTCTAGAAAGTGACCTGCTGCTGTGTAAATGTTGCCGCGCAAGGGGTTAGTTTTGGTCAATTTTTCGCCGACTTCGCGGGTTTTTTGAGCGTAGGTATTCATCGAGTTTAAGTCTTGCTCGATGTAGGATAATGAGGCTGCCATTGCATAGGCTAGGGGTTCGTTTGGTTCTGCTGATAGTGCTTGTTGAACTTGGGCTTTTGCTTGTTTGTAGTTTCCTTGCTGAAACATTGTTTTGAAGGCGGTTTCGGTGTTGGGCCCGATCGCCTGCTGGTTGATCGTGCGGAAGGGATCGCCTGCTACTGCGGAGTTTATGCAGATGCCCAGGGCGATCGCACTTCCACAGGCGATCGCCCGTACTGTCTGTTTGTAACTTAACATTTGCTTGCCCAGCGATGCTAAAGGGTTTTTCGTCATAGTCAATTCTCTCAATGAAATATACTGTAAACTAGAAACAAGAGAGTTACGTTCTCAGACTATCGGGCCGCTAGCAAAAAAGAGTTAAATTTGCTTGATTTTTTGTGGCTCTTGCGGTATATTTTAATAATGGAAGTGTGAATTCTAATATATATGAGCGCACAGATTTCCATTGTCAAAATATACCATAAAAAATGTCAATAATCAAACGCCAAGGCTGAAAAAAACCGAAAATTTTGTAAAGATTTATGTAAAATAAATTTGGGCGATCGGCACCAGCCAAAAACAACCTTAACTATTAATAGCACAACCAGGATCTGAGGTATACACGATTCCCAATTCCCAATTCCCAATTCCCCATTCCCAATTCCCAATTCCCAATTCCCAATTCCCAATTACGTTAATGCTTTATCTAAAAAACTTAGTCTATCATCCTACAGCCTGTCCCAATGCTATTCTAAAAAATATCAACTTAGAACTGCCATCGCAACAAATGGGGCTGATTGTCGGCCGTAGCGGTTCCGGCAAAAGTACGCTCTTAGAAATATTAGCAGGTTTAGCAGAAAAAACTAGCGGCGACATCCGCTGGCGCGAACAAGAATTAACACCGGAACACTTGCAACAGTTAGGAGGTTTAGTGTTCCAGTTTCCTGAAAGACATTTTTGTGGGGGGACAATTTTAGAAGAATTGCGACTGGGACATCCCGAATTGGGACAAGAACAAATTCACTCAGCGATGAAAGAAGTTGGGTTGGCACATTTGCCGCTGCGCGCTTCTCCCCACGCTTTAAGTGGCGGACAACAGCGCCGGGTGGCCCTGGCGGTGCAGCTAATTCGCCAGCCGCATTTGCTACTTTTGGACGAACCGACGGCGGGTTTGGATTGGTCGATGCGCCGACAGTTGGTAAGCTTGTTGGGTAAGTTGAAAAATCACTGGACTTTGTTGATTGTTACTCACGATGCTAGCGATTTGTTGAGCGTTGCTGATAAGTTTTGGACGTTAGATCACGGGGATTTGCAGGAGGTCGATCGCGCGAAGTTAGAGGCTAAGGAAGCAAGTTGTGTGAGTCAGTAGGCAGTTGACAGTTGACAGTTGACAGTTGTGCGAGGTTAAGAAGTCGCAAACTTTGTCATTAGTTCTTTCGATGGTTATTAGAAGATGAACCAGACAGAAATTATGATGTTACCCCAAATGAATGAATTGTGGCAAAAAACGCTGAATTGGGAGCCGGATGAGTCGCAGCAGCAACAATTTCAGCGGCTTTATGAGTTAATTGTTGAAGGCAATCGTTCCTTGAATTTAACTCGAATTATTGAGCCGATCGAGTTTTGGGAAAAACATTTGTGGGATTCTCTGCGGGGAATTGCGAGACTGCTGCCGGTTAATCACAATTCGCCGGAAAATAACGATTTTCCCGTTGAGTCCCCGCTCAAAGCGATCGATATCGGGACTGGTGCGGGTTTTCCTGGTTTGCCGATCGCGATCGCCCTTCCACATTTATCAGTCACTCTCCTGGATTCTACTCGCAAGAAAATTACTTTCTTGGACACGGTTTTGCCGTCTTTAGGGATCAAAAATGCTACGACTTTGCTGGGCAGATCCGATGAAATTGCCCGACAACCGCAGCACAGACAAGCTTACGATATCGCATTTCTGAGGGCAGTTGGAGCAGCTTCTCTGTGCGCTAAATACGCGCTACCTTTCCTGAAAAACGGCGGTTTGGCGGTACTTTACCGGGGAAATTGGACGGTAGAGGAAGAGGAAGAGTTGCAAAGTGCGATCGAGCGTTTGGGCGGTACGCTTGAGTCAGTCGAATCATTCACCACGCCTGCGAGTCAGGGCGCGCGCCACTGCCTTTATTTGCGGAAAACTGTACAGAAGCTCGATCGCCCGATTCGCTAGCGGAAGCCATTTTAGATACAATAGCGGTTGAAACAACCGCCACTGTATCTTTGTTAAACTAACCGATCGCCTTTTCGTAGCGTTTGTTAATTTCCGCCCAATTAACCACGTTCCACCACGCTTTTAAGTAGTCTGCACGCAGGTTTTGGTATTTGAGATAATAAGCGTGTTCCCAAACATCATTGCCCATAATGGGATAGTTGCCATCACTGAAAGGACTGTCTTGATTGCCAGTAGTTGTAATCTCAAGTTTACCAGCTTTATTGCGAACTAGCCACACCCAACCGCTGCCAAAACGCTTAGTACCAGCCTCGTTGAATTTGGCTTTAAAATCCTCAACACTGCCGAAATTTTGCTTAATTGCTGTGGCAATTGCTCCTGTGGGTTCGCCGCCGCCTTTGGGACTCATGATTTCCCAAAACATACTGTGATTGAGGTGTCCGCCGCCATTATTGCGTACAGTTGTGCGAATATCTTCCGGCACTTTGCTCAAGTCTTTGAGCATATTTTCAACACTCACGTTTTTAAGATTCGGGTATTTATTGACAGCATCGTTGAGGTTTTTAACGTAAGCTGCGTGGTGTTTGTCGTGGTGAAATTGCATTGTCCGCGCATCGATGTGCGGTTCTAAAGCGTTGTATTCGTAAGGCAGAGGCGGTAGTGTAAAAAGCCCGGGAGTTTGGGCTATTTTTGGGCTTTCTGGGGATGGACTTGCTTGCGCTACACTATTGCCTGACGCTTGGCAAGCACCTGCGGTAATAGCTCCGACGGTGGCTGTTAGCAAATACAAGAAATCTCGGCGTTGGAGTGTCATAAAAGATCCCTAAGTGAATTATTAACTGTTTTATCTCAGATTAAAGCAAAAGGGGAGGAAGTTGGGAAAAAAATTATAAAATCGTAAATATACCTAATTAAACTTAAAATACAACTCGCGCTCAAGCTTGCTGTGTATATCTTCTTCTTTCCTAATGACTAAGGGTGCATCTGGCGCAAGGAAGAGGGCGAAGCATGACCGCATATAAGTTATTAGTTATCATCTCATATTGACTGCGGTCATGCTTCGCCCCTACGGATATATTTGCCTTGCGCCAGATGCACCCAATGACTAATCACTACCCTTCGGCTTCGCGAGCTGACTAATGACTAATGACTAATGACTACTGACTTATCGCCCGAATGGATGAGAAGGATGGGTGATGTTGGTAAGAACAACTCAAGTATAGGCTAATGAGGTACGCGTGCATAAGTCTCACGTGTTCCGGCTCACAAACCCGGTTTCTGTCTCGAAACCGGGTTTTTTATATTATTCTTGGGATAAGCGTTGCACGGCTTCGCCTCCAAAAAGTCGATCGGCTGCTTGCAATATACTAGGAATTTTCGCAGCGTGGGGGCTGTGGGCGAGACAGCGGCGCAAGTCTAATTCGTCGAGGCGATCGGCTTTTTTGCCCGGAAACCAGTGGCTGGCGTTACCCAAAAGGTTGTAGCGCATCTTGCAATAGTCGATCGCATCGTAAGCATTCGCCAAATTCCACAGCCACAAAATCACTCGAATGTTAACCTCTCCGGGAGTATTTTCGATAGTTGGCAAACCGAAGTCCCAAGTCTTAAACCAATCTTCTCCTAATTTATCAATTGCTGCATTTTCCAGCCTTGCTAATATCGGCGGCAAAATTTCATCAGCTTTATCTAACAATTCTACAGCTTTTAGATGCTCGTTAAAATCTTCAGGTTTTGCTGCACCCACGCTCAAAGTATGTACTTGCGGGTGCGACAAACAAAATAAATCATTAAACACCATTGGACTCAGCGGATAGCACAAGTCTACCAACTTTTGGGGCGGATTGTAAAGTTGACCGCCTTTGTCGGAAGGACTGATAATAAAAACGCCCATGTCGTGACGTTTGGCTGCTTCAATTGCGGGCCAATTATTTTGATTGATGTAGTACCAGTGCAAGTTAAGATAATCGAATTGATTGGTTTCAATAGTTTTGACAATCACATCCGTAGGGCCGTGAGTTGAAAAACCAATAAACCGAACTTTGCCTTCTGCTTGCAATTTTTTTGCCACATCCAAGCAGCCGCCCGGGCGCATAGAATCCTCTAGAAATTCCCAGGTATTAATGCCGTGTATGGAAAATAAATCGACGTATTCTAGCTGTAAATAAGCTAAGGATTTATCAAATTCTTCGCGAAATGCCTCGGAGTTGGCTTGAGGACAAACTTTTGTTTGTACTATCAACTTTTCGCGAGGGAACTGCGGCAAAATCCACCCCAACTGCATCTCAGAAGTGCCGTAACCGCGAGCAGTTTCTATGTGATTGATACCGCATTCGATTGAGTAGCGAATTGTCGATTCTAGATTTTGTTGATTGTCTGGTGGAATCTCATTTGCTGGCACATCTTGCCATTTGTGGTGATATCTCATGCCGCCACAGGAAAAGACGGGCATGGATAATTCTGTGCGGCCGAATCTGCGATATTGCACGATCAAAATAGAGATACGAATTTATACTATTATAGCAATTTTTTGGGAATTGGGAATTGGGAATTGGGAATTGGGAATTGGGAATTGGGAATTGGGAATTGGGAATTGGGAATTGGGAATTGGGAATTGGGAATTGGTAATATCATGTCCTCTTGATTGCCATAACAAAAACGGTTTGTAGTACGGACTTAAGTCCGCACTACGAACGAATTTTAATGCGGTTAATCGATCGGACATGATATAAAAAGCTTGAGTAGCTAATTAACCGTAGGGTGCTTCAGGCTGAATATTCTTGAGTAGACTGCTAAACTTTTCCTTCCTGATTCACCCTACTATAACTATTTAGAAATTTCCCGCACTACAGGTTTGCCGTCCTTAATTTCGCCTACTAAAACCAAATCTGTACAATTGACAAACAAGCCATTTTCTAACACGCCTGGAATGTTATTCAAAGTTTTTTCTAATTCCGCAGGATTGTCAAGGTTATCAAATTGAACGTCGATTACCATATTACCTTGGTCGGTAATTACCGGGCCTGCTTTTCTGATTCCCATGCGGAGTTCTGGTTTACCGCCCAATTTTTCAATGGCGCGAGTAACGGGGGTAATTGCCATCGGTATAACTTCGATGGGGACGCGAAAAGTCGAACCCAATTTATCTACCATTTTGGAACTGTCAACTACTACAATAAACTGAGCAGCGAGACAATCGACTACTTTTTCGCGGGTGTGGGCGGCGCCACCACCTTTAATTAAGTTGAGGTGCGGATCTACTTCGTCAGCGCCGTCAATGGCTACGTCAATTCTGTCAATTTCGTCGAGGGTTGTCAGCGGTACTCCGTACTGTTTGGCTAATACTTCTGATTGAAAGGATGTGGGAACTCCTTTGATATCTTTGAGTTCGCCTGATTTTATGCGATCGCCCAATGCTTGAATAGTATAAGCTGTAGTTGACCCCGTGCCGAGTCCGACAATCATACCAGATTTTACGCGATCGGCAGCAGCAAAGCCAACTTGCTGTTTCATCAATTTTACGGGGTCTTGTTCTGTGGTCATGTTCGGTAATCCTCAATAGCTTTAAGATTATACCATTTATTATGGATTTATTTAACCGCAGAGAGCGCAGAGAACGCAGAGAGGAAAAAGCAGAAGAGACGGCACTCGCAAATTGTTTCAAGTGGGAAATTCTCTCTTTCTTCTCTGCGCCCTCTGCGCCCTCTGTGGTTAAAAAATCTAGTTCACAAATCGGCGGATAATTGCCATAATGAAAATCGGATTTCTCGATACCTACACTTGGGATTACAACATTGAAACTCCTTACCGCGAACCTTTGGGCGGCACTCAGTCGGCTATTTGTTATTTAGCTGAGGCGTTGGCAGCCCTGGGAAATGAGGTATTTCTACTCAACAATACTTCGGAACCGGGGATGTGGCGCGGGGTTGATTGCAGGCTGCGGGTGGCGGACAGTGCTAATTTGGAATTATTGCGATCGCTCGATTTTTTGGTTGTAGTCAATATAGTTGGTAAGGCACTGGAAATTAAGCCTTTTTTGGGCGCGCACACTAAATTGATTTTGTGGATTCATAACGAACCAGGCTTTGTTTTTCTCCAAGATTTCCAGAATGTTCAAGAAATTAATGTTTGTGATGCTTTTGTTTTTGTCAGCGACTGGCAGCGCGAGCAATTTCATACTTGTTTTGGGATTGATTTAAATCGTAGTTGTGTTTTGAGAAATGCGATTGCACCTTGTTTTGCTAACATTTTTGCCGATAATATTTCGATCCAATCTCAAAAATCTCGACCGCCCATTCTAGCTTACACTAGCACTCCATTTCGCGGACTGGATATTTTATTAAATGTTTTTCCCGAAATTCGTCAAGCTGTCCCCGGAACCAGATTAAAAGTATTTTCTAGCATGAAAGTACACCAAATAGACGACAATGATAATCAGCTTTGTTTCGATCAACTTTACGAAGAGTGTCAGGAAATAGAAGGTGTCGAGTATGTCGGTTCGGTACCGCAACCCGAACTTGTCCGGCAACTGCGTTCAGTCGCGGTTTTAGCTTACCCGAATAGCTATTTAGAAACGTCATCGATTGCGGTGATGGAGGCGATGGCTAGCGGTTGCCGCATTGTGACGAGTGAATTGGCAGCTTTGCCGGAAACAACGGCTGGATTTGCGCGTCTAGTTTCTATGTCAGGGGTGGAAAATTTGGCATCGGTAACTGATTGGAAGCGTGCAGGTACACCGGATTGGGAGGGATATACAAGGCGGTTTTTAGATGCGACAGTCGAAGTTTTAAAAGAGTTTACGGGTACGGGCGGTGCAATTGCTGAAACTCATCTGAGACAGCAGGTAGAATATATCAATCGAGGGTCTACTTGGTCTGTGCGAGCCCGAGAGTGGGTAGAATGGCTGAATAGTATTAGTGTAAAACCTGTAAGAGTGGCAGAGCAAATGATCCAAGAGTTTTTGGTGGATTTAGAATCAGCTCAAACATATTTTGTCAAGGGAAATCGCCTGAAAGATAGAGGAGATCTCGGTGGCGCCATCGAGAGTTATCAGAAAGCTTTAGAGTGCAATCCCAAAGATGCGGAAGTTCATAAAAAGTTGGCGGAAGTTTATGTTTTGCAAGGAGAATTCGATCGCGCGATCGCCCAATGCAACCTCGCCATCAAATTTCAACCGAATTTTGCTCCCGCGTACCTGACAGCGGGCAATGCCCTGCACGGCCAAAACCAGCTAGAAATGGCAATTCAAGCTTATTTGCAAGCTTTAAAACTTCAGCCGGATTTAGCAGAAGCCAGCGCGAATCTTGGCAGTATGTATTACAAGTTAGGGCAATTGGGACAGGCGGCAAAGGCTTACCAACAAGCTCTTGCTATTAATCCCGGTTTGTGCTCGGTGAATTTGATGCTAGCCAGCGTTTTGCAGCAGCAAGGAAAGTTAGATGCGGCTATTGCTTGCTGTCAAAAAGTGCTGCAACTGCAACCGGAAAATGCCAGCGCTGCGGAAATTTTATCCAGTTTAACCGCACAAAAACAGCAAGAAACTACCGATAGCAAATTTCTCGCATTAGAAACAGAATCTGACGAGCAACAACCAGTATCTGTCAACAAAGATGAAGGCTATGGATTGCAGCCTTCGAGTATCAATTTGCCACCAGCACCTAATCCTGAAAATTTAAATACTCCGTTTACCAACCCTGCTGAAGTTTCCGAACAAGTTACCTCGCTGAATGTTCCAGATATCACACAAGTTGCTAATTTTCAAGAAGTAGAACAGTACAAAAAACTGGCAGAAAACTTTTTAGTTAAAGGGAAAATTCAAGAGGCGATCGCAGCGTGCCACCAAGCTATCAAAATTAGACCTGATTATACCCATGCTTATGTAACTTTAGGCAATGCTTTGCAAGCGGTTGGTAAAATGGAAGCTGCGATTCGATCGTATTCTCAAGCCTTAGAATTGCAGCCAAATTTTGCGGAAGTGCGCGCCAACATCGGCAGTATGTATTTCAAAATGGGTCGTTTGGAAGAGGCGATCGCCCATTACCAACAAGCGATCGCCCTGAGTCCAGATTTAGCGGGCGCTCACTGGAATTTAGGCAAAGTATATCACAAACATGGCAACATCGACGCTGCGATCGCCTGTTTTCAGAGAACATCCGAACTCAACCCGCAGCTTGTCGGCGCCGACTTCCACTTCAACTTAGGAAACCGACTGTTTAGTCAAGGTAAGCGCGACGAAGCCATCGAAAGCTACCAAAAGGCGATCGCCATTAAACCGGATTGGGCAGAGGCCTATGGTAACATCGCCAGCGCGCGATCGCAGCAAGGAAATCTCGATGCTGCCATCGTCGCATACCAGCAAGCTGTTGCTTTAAAACCCGAATTAGAAGTGCTGCACTTCAATTTAGCCAATTCTTTCATGCAGCAATACAACTACGAAGCAGCGATTGCTAATTATCAAAATACTCTGAAAATCAAGCCCGATTGGCCGGAAGTTCACGCTAACATCGGCAGTTGTTTGTCCATGCAGGGCCTGCTGGAAGAAGCTTTAGCCAGCTATCAGCAAGCTTTGGCCTTAAAACCGGATTGGGCAGAGGTTTACTGCCGGATGGGACACATTCAGAAGCAAGATAAGCCGTTGGAGGCGATCGCATATTTTGAAAAGGCGATCGAATGCAACCCCAAATACAGCGAAGCCCACCAACAACTGTGCGACTTGCTAAGCCACTCCACCAACCTAGCCAGAGCCCGCAGCGTCGCCGACAAATACTGCGAATTCTGCGGTGAAAATGCCCCAGTCATGTCAGCCACAGCCTACGTCTTTTCCTACCTCCAATCAGGAGTCAGCAAACAGGCAATTGAGAAACTCGAAGAAATCGAACAACTCTGCTACGAAAAAGTCGAAACCTTTAGCGTCATCGAACTCAAACTGCTTTACGAAATCTTCCTGTTTGCAGTTTCCCACCTCCGAGACAACCGCGAAAAAAATGCCAGTTTCTACCGACTAATTGCCAAAGAATACTACCAAAAAGCCGTCCCGCAGCGACAGCAAGCCAACAGAATCAAATCCGCAAATTATTTAACCAAACAACAGCCATTAAAAATCGGCTTCCTTTCCAAACACTTCCGCCGCCACTCCGTAGGCTGGTGCAGCGAAGCCTTAATCCGCGAATTAAGTCGCATCACTCCCCACGTTCATCTTTACGTGACAGGTAAACTCAACCGAGACGAAGTTACACAGCGGTTTGAAGAAATGGCCGGCAAGTTTTACTGGCCGAAAAAATATCCCAACGGTTTTGCTGACGGTGGCGAAATCTTCGCCGAAGTAGTCCAAGACGATTTGGATGTATTAATAGACTTAGACTCGATGACAGTACCGACAAATGTCGAAGTTTTGTACCAATATCCGGCGGGGATTTGCGTTTCTTGGCTGGGGTTCGACGCGCCATACATTTCGGAGAATCACTACTTTCTGTGCGACGAACACACTCATCCCCCAGGTGTTGACAAAAATTACTTAGAACAGTTAGTGAGATTGCCTAATTGTTCGGTAGCAATTGGCGAACTGCAAAGCATTCCTGTGAATCGAGAGGCGATTAGAAATGCCCTCGGGATTGGCTTGGATCAAATGGCTTATCTCTGTGTCGCTCCGGGCAGAAAAACTAATCCTGAAATGGTGCAAGCTCAAGTTAGAATACTTAAGCAAGTACCAGATAGTATGTTGATTCGCAAAGGTCAAGGCGATCCGGATATAATTCATAGCACATACCGCGAAGAATGCGATATTCAGGGAGTAGATTTTGAACGGATTAAGTTTATCGGCCAAACCCGAAGTGAAGAAGAACATCGCGCTATTTATTATGTAGCCGACGTGTTGTTAGATTCCTATCCTTACAACGGCGGGACTCACAATTTAGAGGCTTTGTGGGCGAATTTGCCAGTAGTAACGAGATCCGGCGACCAATATCTTTCACGAATGGGTTATGCTTTTCTCAAAAGTGCAAATCTCGATGTGGGTGCAGCTTGGAGTTGGGAAGAATACACGCAGTGGGGAGTTAAGTTTGGGCGCGATGCTGGTTTGAGAAATGCGGTGAAAGAGCATTTAATTAAGTCTAAGCAGTCTGAAAATCTTGCGCCTTTGTGGAATCCCAAACAGTTGGCTAAAGATATGTATGAGGTGTTTCAGAAACTATTAGCTAAATAGGTTAGTCAGTTGACAGTTGACAGTTGACAGTTGTCATTAGTTGTGAACTCTTTCTCCCTTCTCTTCCTCTGTGTCCTCTGCGCCCTCTGCGGTTCAAAAAAAAAGAGATATCAGGTAGAGAAAAGCGATTTCAAGATATTTGTACGCAACCTTCAGTAAATTTTTGTAACAAAATCCGTGAAAATGCGTAAAAATTCCGCGCCGAGTCCGATATATAAATGCTGATTCATAGTACCGCGATCGCCCTAACCTTATGCCGGTTGGCGCGATCGTTTTTTTGTAATTCCTCAACTGCCAACTGCCAACTGCCAACTGCCAACTGTCAACTGCCAACTGCCAACTGCCAACTGCCAACTGCCAACTGACTACTGACTACTGTCAACTGTTAACTCGATCGCGCCCGCCAGACTTAGCCCGATACAGCGCCTTATCAGCAGCTTCAATCAGCATCTTCGGCGAATTTTGACCTTCAGCAATCGTCGCCACCCCCATGCTGAGAGTCACACAATCGGTGACAACAGACTTGAGGTGGGGAATTGCCAAAGCTTTGACGCGCCTGCGGATTCCCTCAGCAAAAGCCTGTGCAGCGGCGATATCCGTATTTGGCAAAATTACCCCAAATTCCTCGCCACCGTACCTAGCAGCTAAATAAAGGCGTTCTGCGGGTGCGTGGGCGCAAGCATCCCCGATCGCCCGCGCGACTTGTTGCAAACAAGCATCCCCAGCTTGGTGGCCGTAATTGTCGTTATAAAGTTTAAAACAGTCAATATCGCACATGATCAAAGATAGCGGTTCCGCAGTGCTCGACTGCTCCCATTCCCGATTAATCACCTCGTCAAACCGACGGCGGTTAGCTAGCTGAGTCAGACTGTCCAAATTCGCCAACCCGTCCAACCGCTGGTTAGCAGCAGCTAACTGCTGGTAAAGTAAAGATTGTTCGATCGCGATCGCCACTTGAGTAGCCAACTCACTCAGCAAATCCATATCAAACGGCTGCCACTCGCGGGGCGCCGAACAGTGGTGGGCAATCAACAAACCCCACAACTTCGGCACTTGACAAGAAGGATTGCCGTCACGGTGTTCGATTCCCTGCTGCACGATGGGCACCACCAAATTCGCCTTCACCTGACACTCGGCCAAAAAATTGACGTGGCACTCGGCAAAATTAGAAGCCTGAATGTTTTCTACAGCGCGAATTCTGCCCTTTAAATACTGTCCCACATAAGTATTAGCAAAACAGCAATCCTCGATCGCCATCCCCATCAGCGGCATCCATCCTGCGCCCACCGACTCCACCACCACATCCCCGTTCCAATCTGGCCGGAAGCGGAAAATAATCACCCGATCCGTCGCCAAAAACTCCCGCACTTCCGCTACTGTAGTCTTAAGAATATCTTTGAGATCCAGAGAAGAACGGATGCGAGATTGAATTTCGGCGATCAGGCGTTCCCGCTCAACTTGCTGGCGCAGAGCCACTTGCACCTGCTTGCTTTCAGTAATATCTCGACCTTCCGGTAGCAGCAAGACAATTTTACCAGTTTCGTCTGCCACCGGTTTGAGAGAAAAATCGATAGTTGCCGTGCGGTTTACCCCTTGAACCTCCACTTCATAGCGGACAAATTCACCTTTTGCCGATCGAGAAATCGCCTCTTGCAACTGTTCCCGAACTTCCGGAGAAACTCCCCACCAAGGCCCCTGCCAAAACGGTCGATTTGCCACATCCCGCAGCTTAATTCCCGCGAAATCTAGAGAAGTTTGGTTAGATTCCAGCAAAATGCCATCCGGTTTTAGCAAGCTAACAAATTGGAAAGAAGAATCAAAAATTGCCCGAAAGCGCCGTTGAGAATCTCCCAACATTGCCGTCACCTTTTCGCGAGAAGTAATATCGCGGAAGCGCCACACCCTGCCAATAATATTTTGTCCGACTCGAATCGGCTGCGTGTATCGCTCAAAAGTCCGGCCGTCTTTAAAATCGAGAATATCGCAGCCTTCGGACTCCGCATCGCTATAAATTTCTCTCACTCTCTGTAAAAAATCCCTCGGATCTTTAACTTGCTTAGTGAGAAACGTCAGCCGCACCGTTCTATCCAGTGAGTTTCTAACTTCTTCATGAATCCCCCACATTTGAACTAACTTTTCATTAAAACTAATCAATTCTCCGGCATTAGTAACAGCCAGAATGCCGTCTGCCGTCGCTTCCATAGTAGCGTGCAACAAAGAGCGCGATCGTTCTAATTCTGCTGCCATTAATTTGCGTTCCGTGAGATTTCGCACTGCTTTAACCTGCACCAAACGACCTTCGCAAACTACAAATTTGCTACGCACGTCAGCAGGAAAAGCAGTCCCGTCCCGCCTGAGAAAAATCGTTTCGCAGACTGTATTGCTGGGTGCAGAAATCATTTGTGGTGCCATTTTGTAAGATTTTGGCGACAGCAGTTCCAGCAAACTCATTCCCACCATTTCCGCAGGTTCGTAACCGAACAGTTCGGCAAAATCCCTGCTGACGCTCAAAATTGTGTCGCGATCAGCCACGGCAACTGCTTCAAAATAAGCTTCGCATTCGAGCAATTGTGCTGCTGTGCTGCTACCGTGTTCCCCGGCATAGCTGTTGTTCATTAGCTGTTGCATTTGCGTATTTGCCGAATACAGAGCGGCCATTGCCTGCCGATACATAGCAGTACGTTTCTCAACTTTTTCAGTAAGGCGAGCGCGATTTTCTCGCAGTTCTCTTTCGACTCTAATTAAATCTGTAATATCTACTGCAAACACGATAACGCCAGCCACTTGACCTGATTCGTCGCGGTAAGGTATTGTATCTGTCCGCACCCAGCATTTGTGACCGGTGGCAGTTGGCAGCAGTTGGACTTTTCCCAATTTGGGAACGCCAGAATTGATGACTTCTAAATCTTCTAAATAATATTGTTCTGCTTCGTCTGGATAGATTTCATAAAAAGATTTGCCTTCTAGTTGATTTGCGGGCAAACCTCTCGATGCAGCGGCGGCTTGATTAATTCGCAACAAGCGGCTGTCCGTATCTTTGTACCAAATCATCGCCGGCACCGAATCAAAAATAATTTGCTGTTCTTGGTGCTGGCGGCGCATTTCTGCTTCTACTTGTTTTCTTTTAATTATTTCTTGTTCCAGTTTTTTGTTAGCTTTTTTAAGTTCTGCCGTGCGTCTTTCTACTCTTTCTTCTAGTTGGTCGTAGTATTGACTCAGCATATTTTGCTGCTGTTCGCGCCGCATAGCTTCTAATTTTAAGCTTTCGCTAGCCAACAAACTTGACGATACAAATTCTGCTAAGATTGTAGTTAATTCGTGTTCTTCTTCCGTCCACTGGATGCTGGAACCCCGGCGTTCAGCGCTGACTATTCCAGCCATTTGACCAGCCAGCAAAATCGGTACATTCAACAGGGCAGTCGTACCCCGATCTGCAAAATAAAGACTTGCCAGTTCTCGCGTTCTCGGGTCATTTTCGGCTGCCACCGTTGCGATCGCATTTACGGATTTTAAGGCTTGAAAATACGCCGGACAGTCGGCCGCTGTGATGATTATTTGTACGGAATGGAGTTTGGTATTTTGTTCGTAAAAGTCGATACAGTGAAGCTGGGTTTTGTCTTCCCCGTACAGCCAAATACTGGCTCGATCGCAGTTGACAATACTGACAGCGGTTTCCGTGACTTCGCGGATGAATTCTTCTATATTGTTGCGTTCTTTAAGTTGACTTTTGGCTAATTTTGCGATCGCCAAAGTTGAACGGCGCCAATTGTCCTGAGAATTTGGCGGCGGTGCTACCGGCGCAGCGGCCTTAATTTCTTCGCAAACTAACAGTACCACCGGCCGTTGGAAATTGGCAACTGAGTGACTATCGGTATTTTCGTCTATTTTCCATTCTACCGCAGGCAAAGCGCGCGCCGTTGCTTTTACCCACATAATTTTGCCGTCTTTGCGAGTCAAACAGCCTTCCCAACAGGCGACTTTTGGATTTGACGTACCTTTTGTCGGGTGAACCAATCTCGCAAATTCTGACTGCATTTTCCCTTGATCTTGGCAGTAAAATATGTTAAAAATTGAATGACAAATTAATTCCTGCGACCTGTAGGCGAGGCGAGATTCGCCGAATTGATTGAGGGAAAAAACTCTTCCCAAAGCGTCTAGGACGAAGTAAATGCCCGGAAAATTATCGTAGACAGTTCGATACCAATCCTGTTCGACTTGTTGTTTGGTGGACGAAACTTTCGTGGCCGCGAGATCGTCCCCCGTACCTGTCAAGTGAGAATTGTTGGTTTCTGGGTTCCTTGAATGATTTTTTTTAGCAAACACTTTTAGCTTAACTCGACTGTAATTAATTTTACTTTCTGGAATTTAACTTTCTTGTGAAACTAAATTTAACCTGTTATTTGAAAAAGTTACAACTTGTAACAAAATTACAGCTTTTCCAGCGCGCTGGTTTTCGCTTCCGATGCAACCCCTGTGTTTGTATAGAAGGAAGAGTTGACAGTTGACAGTTGGCAGTTGGCAGTTGGCAGTTGGCAGTTGGCAGTTGGCAGTTGGCAGTTGGCAGTTGGCAGTTGGCAGTTGATAGTTGGCAGTTGGCAGTTGGCAGTTGGCAGTTGGCAGTTGGCAGTTGGCAGTTGGCAGTTGATAGTTGATAGTTGATAGTTGACCGAAAGAAGGAAGACGGAAGACGGAAAACGTTCGAGGGAAGACGGAAAACGTTCGAGGGAAGACGTTCGAGGGAAGACCTTTCATTGCAATCAACCACAAGGGTTTCGGCAATTAAGAACATCTTAACCCTCTTAGCGGTTGCAGTAGTTGCTAGACCGTCTGCGTGCGGGAGATATTTCCTGTGGCGTTGCCGTGTCAGCAGTTAAAACAGCAATTACCCCCTGTGTACTTGTAGTATCCCCGACAATGGAAAAAATTGGCAATCAATTGTTTTAACTAATACGAGTGGGAAGTCCCGCACTCTATCCGTTTACAGGATGAGTGACGGGATGAAAACGAGCAGCAAGCAAATTGAGCGATAGCGAATCCATGATAGAATCGAAATAAGCGGGGATGATAAGAGTAGCCGTGGTGGGCGAACTTTCCGTTGTATAAATGCTAGACACCACCTATCAGTTTCTGACTGGTAGCCCCAAAATCCCTTTCTTGCCGTAAAAGAGCTGATGGATGGGTGAAAAAATCAACAATTCTACTCCTTGGGACACAGGGAGTCTGCCGGA
>NZ_JAEQDE010000127.1:0-30314 GCF_020737865.1 Microcoleus sp. PH2017_35_SFW_U_B | reverse complement strand
TTTGAGGGACGGCTCCTTTGCTCTCTCTATCAATAGTGAGAGTATTGCTATCGCGTATGCCCTGTTTGTCCAGGGTTGTGCAGCGTAACACCGTCAGGGAATAATTGAGTTAAAGTGAGAGCGTCTTTTTCACTGACTGGAAAATTGCCCGTTTTTGTGGCTGGGTATGCGGGTTTAGTTTGGTTTGGGGTTGCGGGAGATTCAAATATGAATTCAGGGCCGTCAATACCGAGACTGATGCGATCGCCTGTTTCTAAAGTTTGGCAGCCTTCGAGCTTTTGGCCGTTGATATAAGTTCCGTTAGCGCTGTTGAGGTCGCAAATTTGCCATCTCGTCCAATTACCATGAGTTAAGGGACGGACTGCGGCATGGCGGCGGGAAACCATGCCGTGGGCGATCGACTCTAAAGCTATTTGACAATTGCGATCGCGCCCGATCGCCACTTCTCCATATTCAGAAAGTTGGTACTTGGACGCTAGCCCGGACGCAGCGCCTTTGGCGGGCACTTGTCGCAGAAATCCGATTTCATTAGTCATCAGTCAGTTGGCAGTTGGCAGTTGGCAGTTGGCAGTTGGCAGTTGGCAGTTATTAGTTATTAGTTATTTGTTATTAGTTATTTGTGATTGATGGTTGGGGAGCAGTTATTAGTTATTAGTAACAATCAATAACTCACCACTAACACCTAACAACTAGGAATCAATAACAAGTAATATAGGACAACTCACCAATAACAAATAACAAATAACAACTGACTACTGACTAATGACTGCTGACTAATGACTAATCATAAATTTGCTCTGGCATCCTGAACGGCTGCATAGAAAAATATGCCTGTGAGCGGTATGCTGAGGGCGAGGATGATGCCGGTAACTACGTTGCCGAGTTGAGCTTCTCCCGAAGACAGCTCAAAGATTGAGCCGACTGCGGCGATCGCAGTGATGCACGAAAGAGCTAACAATAAACCACTTTTTGGAGTTCCTGCCATCATACTGATTTTACTGCCTTTGGCGAAAATTTGTTCTTGACTAATTCTTCATTGAGTGCGAGCTTGTTTTCTACTCTATCTACAAACAGCACTCCGTTGAGGTGATCCATTTCGTGCTGAATTGCCCTCGACAATAAATCTGTCGCTTTCAGGGTTTGCGGGCGGCCAAATTCGTCGCGATATGACACTTCAATGACTTCTGGGCGTTTGACATCAAAATAGACTCCCGGAATGCTCAAACACCCTTCTTGCAAGATGCAGATATCGCCGCTGCTACTTTTGATGGTGGGGTTGATCAAAACCAATGGGGGTGTGGCGGGATTGTCGGGTTCGCAGTCGAGTACGATTACTTGTTTGTTAACTCCGACTTGGGGGGCTGCCAAACCGATGCCGTCGGCACTGTACATGGTTTGTAGCATTTCTCTGACTAGCTGCCGAATTTCTGCATCGATGCTGCTGACGCGCTTTGCTGGCTGCCGCAGGACGCGATCGCCTAAAGTGTGTATTGTTAGGGGCGGTTTTTCTAACTTTTTCTTTTCAACCAAAACCTGAACCGTCATAAAACCTCGCGAGATGTTTGGAAACCCCCAACGAAAGCGGTTGGGGGATTACATGGGAACCAATACTATTATTTTCAATATTAATCTAATTTTAAGTAGCTATGACTGGAAATGCACCAAACCAACGGCCGGTGATTTCTCTGGGGCTTTCGCCTGTTTTATTGGCGGTAGAGCTTGCGGGGGCGATCGCGATTTTAGTGTCGATTTTGCCGATCGTACAGTTTTGGGCGGTTTTGCCCGATCGTATTCCAATTCACTTCGGCTTGGGGGGGCAGCCTGATGCTTTGGGCGACAAGGTGATGATTTGGATGCTGCCAGCAGTGGCTGCTATTATTTTTGTGGTTTTAACTGCGGTATCGCGCTATCCGCATACTTTTAACTATCCGGTACGGATTACTCAGGAAAATGCGCGCCGACAATATCTCTTGGGGCGAGGCCTTTTGGTTTGGCTGAAGGCGGAGATTTGTTGGCTATTTGCTTTTATAGTGCGGCAGCAAATTATTGTGGCTTTGGGAAATGCTCAAAGGTTTAGTATAGAGTTGGTTTTCGGGATGACTTTTTTGATATTTGCGACGGTTGGGGTCTATTTGGGGAGGGCTTATTTAGCTCGCTAGCTGTAGGCAAAAACTTTCACATAAAAAGGTTTGTAGTGAGGACTTTAGTCCGCATTAAAGAAAGGACTAAAATCCTGACTACAAACTTTCACATAAAAAGGTTTGTAGTGAGGACTTTAGTCCGCATTAAAGAAAGGACTAAAGTCCTGACTACAAACTTTCACATAAAAAGGTTTGTAGTGAGGACTTTAGTCCGCATTAAAGAAAGGACTAAAGTCCTGACTACAAACCTTTTGACTAAGCCATTAGATATGTTTGCTGGTTGTTCATCGGCAATACTCGCAACCGTCTATTTTTCAAATCTGGTTCTAACCCTAGTTCTTCCATGGGAATCACGCCCAGCAAAACAGCAGCAACGCCTTCGGGCAATTCTAAACAATCAAATCTACCTTCTCTCCCTTCTACAATAATTTGAGCGCCTGCAAAAATTCGACCTTTTTTGATGCCAGCCGATGTTTCTACATCTCTTTCTCCTACTTGTCTTAAACCTAGTTGGCTAATAATGGGAGCTGGCAAGGAAAGTAGAGTTGCTCCGGTATCGACAACAACTTTGTCGAGTACCGCACAACGAACTTCCTCGGTAGAAATGAATCCCCGTTCTGCCATAACTAGATCGATACGATTCGTGACGGTGATTGTAGTGATTACTTGACCCATTTGTTTGCCTTGAAGATTGGGGAGTACCAGGGTCATATTATGTTACCTCTTTGAGTGTAATTACTGGATATTTCTATTGTAATGCTATCTAGAATCGTGCTTAGTTGGTTAAAATCGTTTTAGTGACCTGTTCAAGTTAGAATTTGCCTCAACGCATGACACCAGAACCCAACTCTCCTCAACCCAATCCTCCTAAGTCGAACGTGACTGTAGAAAGCCCTAACGGTGCAAGCCCTACTGTGCCGCCAGAATCAGCGACAATCGTTGCTACTGCTGAACCGGAAAAACCGCTACCGCCGCCTCCTCCAACTCGCAGGGTTTTATTGCCGCAGCAGCCCGCACAAACGACTGCTGAGATGACTGGTTCGGTGCTGACGCTGGCGGCGATCGCAGCGATGATTGTAGGACTGGCTAACGATAGCATTTGGATCGGCTTAATAGGCGCCGTCGGTGCGATCGGCATATCGCTGCGGATGATGTGGCCGAGTTGGGGCAAAATTTGGGTGCAGGTAATTCCGCCGACTTGGCGCACGCTGATCATCTCTTGCTTCGGGCTGTTAGCTGGGATTGTGGGCTTGCTGATGCTCAGCGGTACTAATACTGAACCGGGAAGCCGCAACATCCAAATCAACTGGGATGCTATCGGAGCTCTCGGCGAGTTAATTGGTGCTTTGGGTCAAATTTTGATCGCAATTTTGGGCGTTTACGTGGCTTGGCGCCAGTACGTGATCTCGAAGGATTTGACGATTCAGCAAAATCGCATTACCCAGCAGCAAACGATTGATGCTTATTTTCAAGGGGTTTCCGACTTAGCCCTTGACGAGCAAGGGTTTTTGGAAGATTGGCCGCAGGAAAGGGCGATCGCCGAAGGCCGCACCGCTGCAATTATGAGCAGTGTGGATGCTGAAGGTAAAGCGAAAATTCTGCGGTTTTTGTCGCAGTCGAGACTGATTACTCCTCTGAAGCGCGATCGGCTTTTAGGCCGCCCCATCCTTGACGGCGATGGTGGCTACGCTGAAGACAGAGATCACGGCCTCCGCGTCATCGATTTAAACGTCATGTTAGCTGGTGCTGACCTCGCTGGCACGGATTTACGGTGGACTGAGTTGAGCGAAGCCAACCTTGTCCGAGCCAATCTCAGCAAGTGCGATTTAGTGAAAGCAAACCTCTCGCGCGCTATTCTGTACGACGCCAATCTCGTTCGCGCCGACATGAGAGCCACCAAATTATTCTACGGCTCGGCAGAAATGGCATCTCCCCGCAGCCGCACGGAATTTGCCAACTATCAAACGGGTGAATATACCGGCGCTGTGGTTGAACGTGCTGATTTCACTGCTGTCAAGCGGCTGTCGGACGAGCAGCGCTATTACTGCTGCGCTTGGTGCGGCTCGAAGTCGCGAGAGACTATTCCCGGCGGCTGCGAAGGTATTCCCAATAAACTGGGACGCTAAAATTAGCAGTACCGCTGTACTTACGTATATATTTGGCGATCGATAGGCAGCCGACTATACTGTATTTAAAATCAACAGTCTGGCGCTGTTTTAGCGATGACAAATACTGATTTAGGGCTAGAAGTAAGTCCGCGTCAAGCAGGCACTAAAAGCAGAGATGGGTTAATTTTTGTAATTACTATGTGGTTGCTGAGCCGATCGGTAATTGCGATCGGGATGCAGCTAATTGCCCCCTTCCTGTACCATCACTCGCTGCTCTACCAGTCTCAGGACTCAACGCCTTTTGTGGCGGGCTTTATTCCCAAAAGTGGCTGGGAGTTGTTCTCCCATTGGGACGGCGAATGGTACACCAAAATCGCTACCCTAGGCTACTCCTACGCCGATGACGGAGAGCAACATTCTGTTGCCTTCTATCCGCTGTTTCCCTTGCTAATTCGGGGGCTGATGACCCTCGGAATGCGATCGGACGCAGCAGGGGTATTAATCAACTCTTTTGCATTTTTGGGCGCATTAGTGCTGATTTATTTTTGGGTAGAACAGCGATACGATACTGGTGTTGCCAAATGGACAACCGCTATGCTAGCTTGGTGTCCGTTCTCGCTATTTTGCACTGTCATGTATACAGAAGGATTGTTTCTGTTTCTGACAGCATCTGCTTTGCGATCTTTTGAGAGGGGCGAGTATATTTGGGCTGCTGTTTGGGGAGCTTTGACAACTGCTACTAGGGGGCCGGGAGTAGCACTGATACCTGCTTTTTTGCTGACAGCTTGGAGGGAAAAAAGACCTCCACTTGCTTATTTTGCAGGTTTGGCTAGCGCTCTTGGGATATTTTCATTTAGTATATATTGTGCTATTAGATTTGGAGATGCTTTAGCATTTGTTCATGTTCAAAAGGGATGGGTTCAGCCGAGTTGGTTCGAGGTATTGATTCAAGCTCTCAAATTGAAGGTATCTGCTATCAGTAGAATTGTGATGATTTTTGGCAGCGGCTATTTATTATGGTTTTTGCACAAAAGGCTTACCACTATTGTTTTGACTTACGGTTTTTGCTCTTTAGCACTGCTGCTTAATTCCGGAGCTTTGCGATCGGTAAACCGCTACGCTTACGGTATGCTGCCGCTTTCAATAGCTCTCGGCTTGTTGCTAGCAGCTAAGCCTCGTTGGGGTTACGGGTTGATGGGATTGTTTGGTATATTTCTGCTGTACGTTTCCGTCAGATTTGCAGGTTGGCTGTGGGTAGCTTAGGGGCGATAGTAAATGAAAATCAGACTATTCATTACTCCAATCCTCGGACTTAAGGGTAGAGGTCGCTCTCAAACTGTCAACTGTCAACTGTCAACTGTCAACTGTTGAATCTACCTCCCAAGCTGCCTGAAAAAAGTCTCTTTCGCACAACATAGCGTAGCGATAGGTTGCTTCTACTTCCGGTATAGATTCGGCATAGCGATCGACCAAACTTTCCAGCCGTGAAGCTAAAATCTCAAACTCAGGGCTGCTATAGGTGACAATCCAGTCGCTCAAGGCGTGTTTTGGTATATTAGGCTTGGCTAACTGCTGTCCCAAAAAAGCATACAACCGCAAGCAAGGAGTCATCGCCGCTACTGTCAAACCGACACCGCTTCCCCAGGCAGTTGCTAATAAAAAATCCGTGTAGCGGCGGGTAGCAATTCCCGGTTTAGCCTCTTGCAAGTTTACACCCCATTTCGCTGCATATCCTTGATGCAAGCGAAGTTCTTCTAAAACGCCACTCCCGAGATTGTGGAGGATTTCAAATCCCTCCCAGTCGGGTGCTTTTGCCGCAGCGATACTGTAAGCGCGAGCAAATGCTCTCAGAAAAAATGCGTCTTGTGCAACATAATATGCAAAACTATTTTGGGGGAGGCTGCCGTCAGCAATGCCTCTGAGAAAGGGATGTTGCAGACAAGCTTCGCTTAAGTCTTGATTTGCTTGCCACAGATAGTTAGAACTTGTCATGAATTTTTTAATTTATCGGTGGTTATGATGGTAATTGTTATATGACTTACAGAAATCACTCGGTTTCTCGTAGAAATATTGGGGAAAGACAACGATGAATCTACTCACAAACCAGGTTTTTAGCCTCCGGGCCCTGAGTACCCTGTCTTAGAGTCCACCTCAAAATCTATGATAACAAATATATTTGGCTTGATTCCATTGGTGACTCTGGGCATTTTGTGGCTTATATTTCAGAAAATAGATAAGTGTTGGCGCAGTGCTATTTTGTCCGCAGCAATTGTTTGGGGAGTTATAGTTGCTTTGTCTACTGAAATTTTGAGTTTATTTAGGTTGCTGACTTTTGAGTGGGTGTTTGGGCTGTGGTTGGTAGCAAATATTCTCGGCTTGATGGTTTATCTAAAATTTAAACCTGTCAAGCCAATTTTTGAGAAAAGTCAAGAGGAGAAATTTTCTAGTGTATTAGTCGGGTTGCTAGGCGGTGTATTTTTTATTTTTGCTGCGGTTGGTTTAGTTGCTGTAGTTGCACCGCCTAACAATTGGGATTCTATGACTTATCACATGAGTCGGGTTGCTCACTGGATGCAAAACCGCAGTGTCGAGCATTATCCCACTTCTTACGTGCCGCAGTTGTATCACCCGCCTGGGGCTGAGTTTGCGATTATGCACTTTCAGATTTTAACCGGGGGCGATCGCTTTGCTAATTTGGTACAGTGGTTGAGTATGGTGGGAAGTGCGATCGCAGTTTCTTTAATTGCTAAGCAACTGGGGGCAAATGGGCGGGGTCAAGTTTTTGCAGCAGTCTTTGCTGCGACTTTGCCGATGGGTATCCTTCAGGGTTCTAGCACTCAAAACGATTATGCTGTATGTTTCTGGGTAGTGTGTTTTGTTTCCTGCGGTTTAGCTGGACTCTCGGCAGGAATAACAGGGATTAATACTTTCAAAATCGGTGCGAGTTTGGGTCTGGCTCTCTTGACAAAAACGACAGCTTATATATTTTGTTTGCCTTTTATTATTTGGTTTTTTGTAGGAGGAATTCAAGGTTTTCGGGGGAAAATGCTGCAACCTATTTTGATAATAGCCGGTGTGACTTTTGTATTGAATGTCGGTCACTTTTGGCGAAATTACGATTTGTTCGGTTATGCGATCGGAGCGCCAGAAAGTTTTACCAAAGAATATAAAATTGAAGCAATTACTCTGCCAACTTTCCTGTCAAATGTCATTAGAAATTTAGGTATGCAAGCTGGTACGAGGATTTCCCGGATTAACGGTGCGATTGTCGGAGTGATTAACGTGCTGCACCGAATACTGGGCGTAGCGACAAACGACGCACGCATCACTTGGCCTCCCGGACAAGTATTTGCGATCGCCACACCCTCATTTAATGAAAATACAGCTACCAATCCCATTCACTTTGGGCTGATATTTGCCAGCATTACACTTATACTTAAAAATCCTATTTGGCAAAAAACAAAAATAGTGATAACTTATTTGATTGCTGTAATAATGACATTTTTACTTATCTGCTTCCTTCTGAAATTACAACCTTGGCACAGCCGCCATCACCTGTCAATATTTGTATTATTTTCGCCAATATTTGGATTGGTAGTATCGCAATTATCAAATCATAAAAACGCAAATTATCTGGTGGCAATTCTGATTTTAATGTCGCTACCGTGGGTTTTTCACAACAACTTTAGACCTCTCGTGGGAGATGGTAACATTTTTAATAGCAGCAGACACGATCTTTACTTTACAAGCCGCCCGAATATCGAGGTTGCTTACAATACAGCAGTAGATTTTGTTAAAGCTCAAAACTGCACGAATATAGGACTTTCTTTTTGGGCTAAAAATGCCTGGGAATATCCCTTGTGGGTGATGTTTCCAGAGCCGGGAAAACCAGCACCTCGCATTGAACATATTTCTACTATCGATCCTGTTGTCAAGCAAAAATTAAATTCCGAACCTTACAAAAGTTTTATCCCTTGTGCGATAATTTACCAGTCTACAAAAAATGACGGCAAACAAGGAAAAGAGATAGTCCTCAAAAATCAAACTTACGCACAAAAATGGTCGATGGAGCCGCTGAGCGTGTTTGTGAAAAAATAAAGTTTTGATTTATTTGATTTAACCGTTGACACCAGATTTTACAACACAAACTGAGATGAACAATATACCTAAGTATTCCTTGATAATTCCCATCTATAATGAAGAAGAAAATCTCCCAGAATTGTACCGACGAATTAGTGCTGTGATGGATCGAATGGACGGCGCTGTAGAATTAATTTTAATCAATGATGGCAGCCGCGATCGCTCTCTGGAAATTTTGCGAGAATTGCACGAACAAGACTCGCGAATTTGTTACCTCAGTTTGGCGCGCAATTTCGGTCACCAAATAGCTGTAACTGCTGGATTAAATTTTTCTAGCGGTCAAGTTGTAGTCATCATGGACGGCGATTTGCAAGACCCGCCAGAGCTAATTCTAGATATGGTAGAACAGTGGCGTCTCGGGTATCAAGTTGTTTACGCTCAGCGCACTCAACGCCGTCAAGAAGGTTGGTTTAAGCGGTTGCCTGCTTATATGTATTATCGCATTTTGCGGAATCTTGCTGATGTTGATATTCCCATAGATACGGGGGATTTTTGTTTGATGGATCGGTGTGTAGTGGATGTGCTCAATGCTATGCCAGAACGCAATCGCTACATTCGGGGACTGCGGGCTTGGATTGGTTTCAAACAAACTGCGGTTAAGTTTGAACGAGATCCGCGTTTTGCTGGCGATGTTAAGTATACCTTCAGCAAATCTTTTGCTTTGGCGATGAACGGTTTAGTCTCTTTTTCAAAGGTTCCTTTGCAACTGTCGATTTATTTGGGTTTATTTTCGGCTTTGGTGTCTGTTTTAATGGCTTTTCTGGTTTTGTACTGGCGTCTTTTCTCTCCGGGTGCGGCATTAAGTGGTTTGACAATTATAATTATGGCGGTTTTCTTTTTGGGTGCGGTGCAGTTGGTCAGTATTGGGATTTTGGGCCAGTATATTGGGCGGATTTATGAGGAGGTGAAGGGCAGGCCACTTTATACGCTGGCTGAAGTTGCTGGTTTTGCCGATCGCCAAAACAAACAAAAATCATCTTAGCAAACAACAGTTGACGAATCTTGCCTAAATCGTCTAATTTGTGTTATGAGTTAAACGATCGCGCCCCACGCAAATTTCCTGCACATCACAAATTTGCTGCCTGCTTAATTGATGCTTTTTTACCCGCTGCGACGCAGGCTACCACTAAACAAGCGCTGCCTAGGGCGATCGGCTTAACAGTTTCACCAAGCAAAATAGCGGATGCCAGAATAGTCAAAAATGGTTGCAATAGCTGAATTTGCCCTACCCTGGCAACTCCGCCAATGGCCATCCCCTCATACCAGGCAAAAAATGCTACAAATTGACTGACAAAACTCACATAGGCAAAACCCAACCACGCCGTCGGTGCAGCGACTAATCCTTGTTTTAAAACCACAAATATTGTCGGCAAAACCTCGAAGGGAGCGATAACTATCAATGCCCAACAGATAACTTGCCATCCACCTAAAGTTTTAGCTAATCGCCCACCTTCGGCATAACCAAAAGCAGCAGCAATGACTGATGCAAATAAAGCTAAATCTGCGGTTTGGAGTTGCCCTGCACCACTAATAATTCCAAAACAAACAACGGTTAAACTTCCGGCGATACTAGCAACCCAAAACCGAGAAGATGGCCGATCGCCCGATCGCAAAACTCCCCCTATTGCTGTTGTCAATGGCAAGATTCCCAATACTACAGCACCGTGGGCGGCAGGTACTCGCTGCATTGCCCAGGCTGATAATAGCGGAAATCCGACAACCACTCCCAATCCGACAACTAATAAACTCCACAATTGCCGTTTAGAGGGAATAGCCTGATGTGTTATTTTTAAAGTAACTGCTGCTAGTATAGCTGCTACTAATCCGCGTCCTAAGCCTACAAAAATAGGGTCTAAATCCTGCACTGCGGCTCTGGTTGCTGGCAGTGTTAAGCTGAATCCAACTACGCCTAGGAAACCGTAAATTAGCCCGATTGTTTCTCGATCGAATTGAAGATGTTTCCAGTGTAGTTTCATTTTTTACCTGTGAAGTAGACTTGTTTTTTTAACAAAGTGCAGAGGCGTAAGAAGAAATTAAAATCGGGAGCATCCCATTTTTGCTTTCAGATGGCGGACAGTTGCATCAGAATAGTATATTTGGATCGCAGCAGTGCGAGCGTCTCGCTCGCGAACCCTGCCACGAGCGAGACGCTCGCACTGTGTAAAAAACGCTTTTTACCAAATTGGGATGCTCCCTTAAAATCAGACTATTCATTACTCCAATACTCGGACTTAAGGGTAGATGTCGCTCTCAAACTGTCAACTGTCAACTGTCAACTGTCAACTGTTGAACAGACTGCCAAAATCAGTGGCATATTGTTGAGAGCGGAGATGACAGCAAAGTTTTTGCTCGGTGGAAGCGATGATTTTTCTGGACTGTGCAAGATGATGTCCTGTTTGTCAAGTGTGATCCAAGCAATTCCTGACAAGACTTGAATTTCTTGATGATTTTGAGGCAACCTGTACACCTCGTTTTTCATGAGGATTATGCGATCTGGCGCTGCACATTCGGAATATCTTTGAAGCATAGCATCTCCTTGATAATTAACAATCAAAAAGTCACAAATTTTCCCTCAATATCCTAGGAACGGGTTAAATATAGCCTTTCTCAAAAAGATGAAGTATGACTGACAGCTTATATAACCGCTTAGACAAAGAGGGCTGAAGCCCAACAACATACCTCACCTATCTGAGAAGGGCTATAAGTTCCTTGAAAACTGCAAATTATCCCTAAGGTTGTGTTCCCACAACCAACTTGCTAGATGAGCAAGCGAACTCTTAAACTCGCACTCCTAAAAAACGATTTTTACAAAAGCATTTTGCTCTCAAATAGAAGTATTAATTCACTTTAATCAAAAAACTGGAATCTGTGAAGATACGGTTTGGGAAACTTTGATCGGTACAGTTGCTCAATCCACCAACTGTTTTGGTAAAATATCTGAAAACTGTACTGGGCCATTGGACAGAGTAATCGCTTATAGTGTGGCTATAGCGGTTTTCGGTTAGGACACGGCAGAGCGGTGTCTTGTATTTCATTGAATTGAAAATTGCGATCGCCCTGTAGTGTCACGAGCGAATACGTGCTGTGAAAATACCCCTAGACAGACAATCTCCCAAACCGATTTACTTGCAGATTCGCGATCGCCTCAGACGACTGATCCAGTCTGGGACATTACCACCTGGACAACGCTTGCCTTCAATTCGATCGCTAGCTAACACCTTGCAAGTGGCCCGATTGACAGTCATTGAAGCTTACAGCGTTTTAGAAGCAGATAGCTTGATTTATGCTCGCCAAGGCTCAGGATACTTTGTCAGCCATCAAACAGTGCCTACCCCGAGACTGGGAACAGCTTTTCCGTCGCTTCAAGATGCGATCGTCCCAGACAAAGATGGAGGCGGTTTTTGCGATCGCTTCTTGGCTTCGATTCAGGTACAATCGCAAACAGGAATTACTGACTTTAGCTCGGGTTTTCCCCGTCCTTGGGGATTGCAAGACTTGCAAAAAATCGCCAGACGAGCCGTCACCGAAGCCGGAGATACACTCTTCAGATACGGTTTTCCTGGGGGACAGCCGATTTTGCAGCAACAAATTGCTCAAATGTTGGTGCAACAAGGACTCGATATTGCTCCAGAACAATTGATTCTGACTAACGGATCTCAGCAGGGATTGTCTTTAGCGATGCGTCACTATGTCCAAGCTGGCGATCGGGTAATTGTAGAAGCACCAACTTATCACGGAGCACTTGCTATTTTAGAAGATATAGGAGCTAAAATTGTCGGCATTCCCATGACTGGAGAAGGGATGAATTTAGCTATCCTAGAATCTTGTCTCCAGACTCACCGCCCTAAATTAATTTACACGATCAGCACGCTGCACAATCCTACTGGGCTGACAACTTCTCAAACTCATCGCCAGCAGTTATTAGCATTAGCCAGTCAATATGAATGTGCCATTTTAGAAGATAACGCTTACGAAGGACTAAATTTTCAGCCTGTTCCTGCGCCTATCAAAGCCTTTGACCAGCAAAACCTGGTAACATATATTGGGACTTTCTCGAAAACTCTAATCCCAGGTCTGCGAGTTGGTTGGATTATCGTTCCAGATGTCAACTATCAGGCGATTATGAGACAAAAATTATTGCACGATTTTCACGTATCAACTATTTCTCAGGCTATAGTTAGTGAATATCTGGCTTCCGGTCATTACCGCCGACATTTGAATCAGATTCGGATGCAAAACTTGCAGAGTCGAAATGCCATGCTGCAAGCTTTGGAGCGTTACTTTCCCCAGGAAGCAAGTTGGACAGTGCCTGAAGGTGGATTGTTTTTATGGGTGCATTTACCGAATTGCCTGTCAGTGCAAAAAATTTGTCAAGAGGCTTTATCTCAGGGTATTTTGATTGCTTGCGGTACAGCATTTTTTCCCGATCGCAAAGGCTATCCAGCAATGCGATTGAATTTCTCTCTTTTGCCTGAAGAAATTGAACGGGGTATAGCCATTGTTGGTAAGTTACTCCAGCGACATATGATATCAAGCTTGAAAGCAGTATGAATGATATAGCGGTTCTCAAAAAAGTAAGGTACGTTGTTGGGCTTCAGCCCTCTTATATTTATTATATAGTAAGCGAGGTCGCATCAAAAACTCCATTTATAATCATACCTCATCTTTCTGAGAAAGGCTATATATCGCAATCCTTGTCGGATATATTAATCTCTCTCTCTTTCTTTTTTCTGCTTCTCTTCGTCTGTCTAATCTGCGGTTAGTTCAAAACAAGAATACTTATGTTCAAACTCTACGAATATTCCCCTTCGGGAAATTGCTATAAAGTTCGCTTGCTCTTAACTCAGCTCAATATTCCCTTCGATCGCACAGAAATTAATATTCTCCAAAAAGAAAGTCGCACACCCGAATTTTTGGTCAAAAATCCCAATGGCCGCATTCCGGTTTTAGAGATTGTACCGGGTAAATTTCTCTTTGAATCGAATGCAATTATGTTTTACTTGAGCGAAGAAACTGAGTTTTTCCCCAGCGATAAATTTGAACGCGCTCAAGTCATGCAGTGGTTGTTTTTTGAACAGTACAGTCACGAACCTTTTATTGCAACTTCTCGTTTTTGGTATTTGACAGGGAAAGCTGAGGAATATCAAGCAGCACTGCAACAGAAACAAGCACCGGGTTATGCTGCTTTGGGGGTGATGGAACAGCATTTAGAAAAAAATGAGTTTTTTGTGGGCGATCGCTATTCTATTGCTGATATCGGTTTATTTGCTTACACTCACGTTGCTGCCGAAGGCGGATTTGATTTGACGGGGTTTCCGGCAATTCAAACTTGGATAGAGCGAATCAAGAATCAGCCTCGATATATTAGCATTACAGATTAAGATTGCAGTTGGCTGCATTCTGGCATTACAATGTAAGTATAATGCCATAAAGTCTCCTATGAATCGACGCTTATTTTTGCTTTGTAGTATTTAAATAAAGAAGTAAAATTGTGAATACTATCATTGATCGTATTATATTAATCCAATATATTGTCCAATAAAAGCATAAAACTATCGTCGCAATCAAGAATTTTGTTGTATAATTTAAACAGATTGCCGGACTTTATATTGAAGGATATAATAATTGAAACCGAGAATCTTTACGCAAGGTTTTCGGGTGTAATTAATCGGGTTTAACACGAGACAAAAAATAAATAATTGTGAATGAAGACAAGAATTTTAGGATTAGATCCGGGCTTGGCAAATCTTGGCTACGGCGCAATTTCTTGTCATATTATCCCCGGCAAACAAGACGAAAATAGCGTTTCCCTGATTGATTGCGGCGTGATTAAAACAACGCCTAAGCAGGAAATGGGACAGCGCCTAAAAACAATTTACGAAGATTTGCACACGGTAATTGATGAAGTAAAACCAGATTTGGCAATTGCCGAAAAACTGTTTTTTTACAAAATGGGAAATACCATACTTGTAGCCCAAGCACGGGGCGTTTTGACGCTAGTATTGGCTCAGTGCGGAGTGCCACTGTTTGAGTTTACACCTGCTCAAATTAAGCAAGCTTTGACTGGTCGCGGCAATGCTGATAAATCGGAAGTTCAAGAGGCTGTGGCGCGGGAGTTGGAGTTGGGTTATATTCCGAAACCTGATGATGCGGCAGATGCTTTGGCGGTGGCTTTGACTGGTTGGTACGATGATGATATTTGTCCGAAAAAAATACCCTTGGAAACTGGAAAAATTTGATTTAAGAGCTTGCAAAGCAATACAATCCCAGGTATGCTAGGAAGGTAGGAAATAACAAATCTGACATGAAGAGAATTCGTCTAAATAGAGTTCTGTTGCTTCTTTCAGATTGGCGATCGCTTCTTCAATAGTTTCACCCGGGCTAGCTGTTCCCACTTCAGGGCATTCTGCCACATAAATATCTTTTCCCCAATAAACGATTGTTGTAAAGATACATTGTTGTAAAGATACGAGGCATATTTTTTACGATGCTTACTTAGTTTTCACTCTAATCATTATTTTGGCAAATCGGGCGATCGCCCTTTCTTGACTAAAGTGCGATCGCTCTTTTTTTGAGTATTCCTAACTATGTCGATCCAACACTATAGGCGATTTTTACGGCTTTGACAATCTTTGATGATATCGGGTATATTGCCACTATGTCTGATTTGACATTTAATCTAAAACAACCTAAACTATAGATGGTAGATTCAGAAAGTAAACCCATTGTCTGGCTTAGTGGTGAAGTAAAAACACCCCCCTTTTCTACTGATGCGCGTATTCAAGCCGGATTTCTGCTCCGAAAGCTACAGGATGGCGAAAACCTATCCATGCCATTATCTCGTCCTATGCCAAGCATCGGAGAGCGTTGTCACGAGCTGCGTATAAGCGATTCAGAGACAAGCAAAGCAAGGATTGGCGCATCATTTATCGAATTGATGTAGATGCTATTATTCTCTTAGATGTCTTTAACAAAAACACAAAAAAAACACCGAAATTTATAATATAAAAATGTAAAAAACGATTGAAACAATATGACTGAAACAATACGACCTAATTTGAATTGATATCGGGAAGGTATTTTTATGGATCGAGCTAAACGCCAACGCTTAGAAGCAGCCGGATGGACTATTGGCACTGTAGAGGAATTTCTCGGACTTTCGCCAGAAGAAACAGCATTCATCGAAATGAAACTTGCACTTAGTAAAGCCATCAAGCAAAACCGGATTAGCCAACAGATGACGCAGCACGAGCTTGCCCAAAGAATTAAGTCTAGCCAGTCAAGGGTTGCTAAAATGGAATCTGGCGATCCTTCCGCTTCCCTCGATCTTCTTGTTCGCACTTTGCTCACCTTTGGTGCTACACGTCAAGACATTGCTGAGGTAATCCTTAACAGTGCTTCCTCACAGATATCTCCTCTTAACTGAGTTAGCATTCAAGTTCGATCGCCCTTTCTTTAACTTCATCCGCAAGAGCGATCGCCCTTTCTTGAGTTACACGATGAAGGACACGGCAGTGCCGTTTCCCTAGGAATATCTGTTATTTTAGGTCATATTTGTAGGGACACGGTAATGCCGTGTCCGGCTTCTAATCCCCGCTGTCTGCAAGCAAAAAACCTAATTTGGGTGTGGCGAATGCACCTTAGCAGCATCATCAACCACAGGATGAATTAAGGTCGATCGCAAATCTTGCCTAATTTCCGATTTCAAATACTTGCGCTGCAAAACCTGCCATTTTTGCCAAGCCCCGTAGCGTTTTTCTGCGAACAAACCAGCCAGTTTCGGCAACTCTTTTTGCAAATCGCGATCGACAAAATCTGTCAGAAACTCCCCTAAAACTTCACAGTCTTGAATATCGCCCAAACATTCCTGAACAGCTTTTACATCTTCGACATAAGCTTCATAAGTCTCCCCGTAAAAATCGCCAAACAGATTCATCAAATAGCGAACCCGCTTAGCTTGCTTCCGCAAATCGTGCAGAATTGTTCCCTCCGCTGCTAGCTTTTCTTCCACAGCCTCAGCAGTCAAATCATCAGCAACTTTAACTTTGCCATCCTGATATTCGGTGCCCAGCAGCCAAGCCGGATGCAGGAAAAATTCGCTGACTTGAGGTAACAGCAAATCCGGCAAAACCTCAGCAATTGGCAAATGTTCGATCGCCCGAAACTGCGGTTTTTCTACCCAATTCTCGATCGACTCTTTCAGCGACTGGTAACTTTTGTGTTCCAAAACAGCCCTCACCGCTTTCAAAGCCCGACGGCGCTGTTTGAGCAAACTCAACAAAGCCTCATCCAAAACTTCCTGTTCGTCAGCCGGCAAATTCGGGTAATAGCCGTTTTGGAGACTTTCGAGCATCACATCCAAATCTCTGAGCGTTCCCAGAATCCGACCCACCTTACCAATTTTGCATTCAGAAGCTGCTTTTGGCAAGTCTAAAACGGGAGCAAAACCCGTTACAGCCGATCGCAAACGCCGCATTCCGACTCGCATTTGATGAAGTTCTTCTGCATCTTTGTCTTTGAGAACTTCAGCCTCGTGCGCTACTGCTTTGCGGAAATATTTCTCGATCGCACCAGAGGCTGCGTCTCCGAGAGTTTTGACTTGATTTTTAACTTTTGCTGATGTTTTTACGTTCATGGTTGATGTAGAGTCCACTTTCGCGATCGACTTTAATTTTGATTTCAAGGCTTTTCTAATAAGGTTTTAAATCCTAGCACACACTTTTCATTGATGAACCACAGCAATAATAAATCTTAATGTAAAGTGCTTGACAATTTATCCAAAGTCAGCATTTAGTAATACCAAATCCGGGTTATTCATCCCCGTTATAAATTGTAGGGTGCGTCGTTGACTGGCAGCCCGGTGGAGGGCGAGAATTCTTCGTAGCGACGCACCCTACGTCTCTGAGATCGTAAAGGGGGTTTCTTGTCCCCATTCGTAAGAAATATTAATGTCATGTGCTTGACAATTTATACAAAATCAGCTATGTAAAATCTTCAATCTAAAATCTAAAAAATCTTCAATCTAAAATCTAAAATTTAAAATCTAAAATAAAATTCCCTCCCCCGCCCTTGGGCTAATAAAAATCTGATTTGTGGCGGGCTTTCCCAAATAGGTTAAGATCGCTGCAAACCGAGATTTATTTACCAAAGGGAGAGAGAGGGTGCGATCGGGAAGACAAGTTTTAAATTAAATCAAGTCCGCCCAGGTTGTCCGACTTCAAAGAGGCAGTTTAGCCTTTCCAGTCTTTCTCAGATTGTTCGAGCACGTAGGTTGCTACATCCTCGATTTGGTCTGGCTTCAAGCGGCCACCAAAAGCAGGCATAGCATTTTTGCCCTTAGTTACCTGAGTCGTAATAGCTTCGATAGAATTCATGCCATACTTCTCAAGAGCGCCTTTTTTCAAGGTTTTCATTGCCATAACGACGTTCCCGCCACCGATGTGACAAGCAGAACAGTTGTTGCTGAAGATTTTAGATCCTTTAACAGCATCTCCAGCCAGAGCAGGGCTGCCGAAGCCGAAAGTGAAAATTGTGAACGCTAACAAGGCGATCGATAAGAGTCTTTTCAACGCAGTTCTCCTCTAATGGACAGACAAAGGGTGATTCTTTAGTTATTTTACCTGTTTTAACAGGCGCGATCGCGACTACACGCACGATTGCTTTCTCCCGAGTAATTTACCACTTTTTGGCAGTGGCAGTTCAACTCTCAAAATTATCCACGCCCCAGCCTGGAGCTTTCTGAGCCGCCCGGATCACAAAAGCAGCCAAATTTTCAACCTCAGTCTGTGGCATCCAGCTTTCGGGTACTTGGCGGCACCAAAAAGTTTCCTCACTGCCGTCATAAGTCATCGGCTCTCTCAGATATGACACCAAACCATTGATGTTGCTGCGAGGAGGCGTTGCCCCCTGGAGATCTGCCAAAGACAGAGAGATCATCGGATCGGGCAAAGTTGCTCCTCCGACGTGGCAATTCATGCAATTTTGCTCGAACAAAACCTTGCCGACAGACAAATCCTGAGCTGAAAACAACCGAGTGTGTCCCTCCGTGTCCAATTCCAGTGGTACAGGTTCGCTAACTTTCAAATAGCGAGTTACATAAGAATCGCCAGCAGCCAAAACAGGTTGAGGAGCCAGCAGCAGGAGCGGCAAAATAATTAACATCCCCAACAGAAAGCAGAGAAAAACACCACGATGCATCATAAAGGCGTAGAAAAGTCAATAATCCACTAACATTTGCTCGTACAATCGAATTTTTTTTGTTGCGCTCTGACTTTCGTCAGTATCAACCAGTCCGCTAGCTCAAGTCAGCGAGTTCGACTGGGGAGAATCAATCAACTAGAAGTAAATTTGAGATTTCAGATTTTCGATAGAAAAACGGCGAGCCAGCAATCCTTGCCAAATCCCAGCCCCTCTCAATCCAAAATCCAAAATCTCAAATTTCAAACTAATTAACGAGCGCCTTTGCCACCAGCCCACTGGCGGGAGATAATTTTCGGCTGCAACAGAATGTGACCGGCAATCGCGTACAAATCTTCATCGGAGAGATTTCTCATCTCAGCGAAAATATCGGCACTCTTCATGCTCGGATGCAGTTCCGAAATTTCTTGAAACCCGTCATAAGTCGTGGGATTTTTCATATAGTCCACCAGCGACTCAATATTATTGCGGGGTGGGTTGGCCAAAGCTAGAGTTTCGGGACTCAAATTGAGGTTGGGGTCAGTTTTTGTCATGCCGGAAGCGTGACATTGAGCGCAAGTATTTTGGAACTGGCGTTTGCCTTGCTGGACTTGTTTGAGGCTCAGCACTACTGGAGTGCCCTTGTCATTTAAAGTTACAGTGCGAAGCTCAGCACTCAGTTCGACAGCCATCGCGCTGCTGACAAATAACTGAAATGTCAAGAATACAGCGGTCAGAGCAATGAAATATCTTTTAAGCATGGTTCTCCTTAAAAAAATCCGGCAAATTATTGAACGCTAAGAGAGTATAGCTGGCAAACAGATTTCTGTTCAAAATTCCTTTCTTTGGTGACAACTGGCGAAAGTTTGTGCAGCCATACCTTTAAAGGTAGAGGAATTTTGCGATCGATCTAATCTGCAATTCGTTTTGAGTCGCGCCTTTTTTCGAGAGCGGACATAATTGCCTTAACATCTTCCAAAGCCAAACGGGTTTGAGGGTGTTTGTAGGCAATTTCCAGCTCATCACACAAGCGGAGCACGTCTTCAACAGGGACGTTGAAGTCTTCTGCTATTTCTGCGATGGACAGGTCTGCAAAACCCATAATTTTCAGGTCGCTGACGGATCAGAATTGAGTTGACTGCTGTTGAATGAAAGCTGGACAATTTAACAAAGCGCTGTTAGCTGTCATAAAAAATATTCGGTAAGTGGGAAACTCAGAGTCTTTAGACCTGAGAGGAAAACGACGGGCGCGGTTTCAACCGCCTTGAATCCCCTTTCGGGGTTAGAGGGGTATGGTTGCCCCTCTGTGGAGATCGACCTGGTTATAAAGGCTTGTTAGACCTGCAACACTGTTTCAGTGACTTTAAAACTGTTTAATTGCAGATGACAGAGCGGAAAACTGGCGTCGCATTCAAGGAGTGTCGTGACCTGAATAACGTCTCCTCGCGATCGAGGGGTCTGGTCAGAACAGCTTGTAATTTCTTACAAGCTCAGTGGCGTTGATTCCCTGAGTTCCTGACCTGATAGTTTGTTCTGAGATTTTGTGCGATCGCCAGCTAACTAATCACTAATTAACACTAAGCATTTTTGCTCAGCCAAGCTTCCCACTCCATCAACTTCCAACCAATATCATCCCATTGCCGCGTCTTTATTATCAATAGGACTTGGGCGCGCAGGACTAAAAACCCCGTATCTGCGTGCATTTCTCGCTACCAAACTTCATGTTTTTCGTAGAAACCACGGTTTTTGGGGAATTCCTCTGACATTTTCGTCTTTGGCGGACTCACCAACAGACGGGGCGATTTTCCATTTTTCGATTTGAGATTTACTCCACAGGTGTCTTATGGGGCTTGAACTTTGGTCGAAAATTTTGATCGGTTCGCCACAGGAGTCATCCGGCGCAGCAGCTTAGGGAGAAAGCTTGAAAGCGTGAGTCGGTGTCGCCACAGCGTGGTGGCTTTCGGTAGCATCGTGGGCGGGGAATTCCGAGTCTGCCAAGAAAGGCTGGGGCTGGTGGAGGCTGATGAGTCCAGCCAGAGTTTTCTTTAATTGAGTTCGGGGTACGATCAAGTCTACAAAACCGTGGGCGAAAGAGTATTCGGAAGTTTGATAATTTTCCGGCAGCTTTTCGCGCAGAGTTTGCTCGATTACCCGGCCGCCCGTAAAGGCTACAGTAGCTTTTGGCTCTGCAATTATAATGTCTCCTAACATGGCAAAACTGGCGGTGACGCCCCCGGTGGTCGGGTGGGTCAAAATTGGGATGTAAAGCAGTCTCGCTTCCCGGTGACGCTCTAGAGCCCCGGAAATTTTAGCCATTTGCATCAGGCTGAGCATTCCTTCCTGCATTCTCGCACCGCCGGAAGCGCAGACAATGAGTACGGGTAAGCGTTCCCGCGTGGCGTGTTCGATGAGGCGAGTCAGTTTTTCTCCGACAACTGAGCCCATGCTGCCGCCGATGAACTGAAATTCCATGACTCCGAGGGCAACGGGCAAATTTTCGATTTTGCCGATGCCTGTTTCTACTGCGTCTAGGTGGCCTGTTTTTTCTTGAAATTCTCGCAGTCGATCGCTATACTTTTTGCGATCGCGAAATTTCAGCGGATCGGTGGCGTGCAGACCTCCGTTAAGGGGCACCCAGGTATTGGGGTCGATCAACTGCTCGATGCGATCGTCACTGTAAACTCTGATATGATGCCCGCATTCCAAGCAAACCATTTGATTTGCTCGCAGGTCTTTGGTATAGCTAAGGGCATCGCAAGCTGTGCATTTATTCCAAAGTCCGTCCGCAATTTCTCGTTCCGGCCGTTCTTGGGAATTCGGTACTGATTTTCGTCGATTTGCAAACCAATCAAATAGAGACATTAAAACTTAGGAATTGGTAATTGGTAGTTGGTAATTGGGAATTGGTAATTGGGAATTGGGAATTGGTAATTGGTAATTGGGAATTGCCATTTGTCATAATATCAAGTCCGCACTACAGAGGAATTATACTATAGACTGCCCGATCGCGCTGAACTACGAATGTCTCGCGTTCCCCCTGCTGGACGCTCGCGCTGTACTCTGAAGGTTATTATTCCGATGCTCGTCTCAAAGATATCAATTATCTACTATTGACTATTGACTAATGACTAATGACTAATGACTAATAACTAATCACTCTTATTCTGGCTCATCTTCAACAGGACTGATGAGCAGCGACGCAGTGCGCTGGTGTTGGGGAAGAACTTGCAAAGCTGTAGCACTTCCAGCCCCAAAATAAGATGCTATACCCAAGTCTACAATTCGAGCCGGGATTTGATGAGCCGCCAGGAGCTGCTGCATTAATTCGGCTTCCCAACGAAAGCTAGTGGTTTTGAGTGTAATCCAAGACACGGGATAATTTTACCAATTTGTCAACTACCCATCATCAAGCGGGGTACCGCTATGATGTGGGCTTGTATCTGAACTCCACCGCAATTCCGAAAACCTAGATAGAATCTCAGCTTTAGTTTCACTGCCCGATACATTAGGGGATGCTGACAAGCTCCCCGTACTCATCCAGTCTTGCCGGACAAGCAACGCTCTCATTGCAATGTTTCGTGCACCAACCAAATCAGCGTGTAACTCGTGACCACAGCATTCACAGCGAAACAATAGCCCTTTGTTAGGTCTATTAGCATCCGAAGTATGTCCACATTTAGGACAACTCTTCGATGTATAATTTGCCGGAACTTTAGTTGCTAACGAACCATTTAGATGGGCTTTGTAGTCAATATAGCCGTGCAATTCGGCAAAGGACCATTTCGCCTTATTTCTATTAGATCTACGCTGCTTCTTGCTAGTCTTTTTCCCGGATTTAGACTTAGTTCTATCCCTAATTCCGGTCAAGTTTTCTAGTCCAATCAGGCTGTTAGGCTTGGCAATTTCCTTGCTAATTTGGTGGTTCACGTCAGCGATAAACCGTCTTTCTCTTCCTGACAAAGCGATTAGTCTGCGCTTGGCCGAACGAGTGCCTTTACGCTGAAGAGTTGGTCTGGCTTTGTGATAACGGTTGGCTTTGTGTCTCGGGTCTTTTCCTGAGTAGAATTTCGACTTGTTTTGTAAGTCTGTTTCTACTGCTAAGTAGCGCATACCCACATCAACACCAGAAACTCTGGTTATTTTTAGTGGGTTAATTTCAGGTACTTCTACTTCAATACTTACCATTAAGTAGTAAGTCTTAGAAGAACGCTGATAGACGATTTTGGCTGCCCCAATCTTGGCACCATTGGCAATCAAATCTAGATGCTTGTTGTAGCCATCATACGGGACTACTATTCTACCTTGCAGCGTGATAATACTCACTTGCTGTTCGGCTTTAAAAGAGTAGTCCCGCTGATAATTTAAGGTACAGGTTCGAGAAATGTATTTAGGGGGTTTGTCCAACCCTTTGTACCGTCTCTTGGTATAACCTTTGGCAATAGCATCGTTAGATTGTTTTACCTTAGTCCAAAGAGTTTTGTAGGTTCCAGACACTTGTCTGGGTACGTTGCAAGCCATCTGAGCACCGAGTCCAAAACGAACTCGCAACTCGTTGTAGACGGCTTTTTGCAACTTCAGACCGTTACTGGTTTTACCCGTATCAAAAGCGACTTGTGAAGTATAGTTCAAAGCATCTCGGTAGGCTAAAGCAATCTGAGACACCAAAGCTTTTTGCTCGGCATTCAGGTTGAGTTTTAACTTGGCGGTGATTATTTGAGGCATTACTTTCACTAACTCTGAAAATATTGTATCTCGTGAATACGGCAAAAGCAAGTGGTGTGGCAGAAATAATTTGTACAGCGAGTCGACCGCCCCGAACCCTCCGATTTCTAAAGCTACCGATTTGGTTTGGGGCGGATCTCTTCACTCACGCGCATTCCTCCCGACGCTCACCTGGAAGTAGAGCGCGGGACTCCTGCTGATTTAGTTGAACTGATATTATGTTCGATCGCGCTCCCTAACCGTAGATCGCAAACCCTAATTCGGGAAAAAGAACTGCAAGTAAATAGATAAGATCGGTTCGCCCCAGAGAGCTGTAATGGCTGCACCGAGAGCCAGAAACGGGCCGAAGGGCATGGGTTGACGACGATCGAGCAATCCGATCGCGATCGCCCCACCACCAACCAAAGCCCCGGCTAAACAAGCGATAAATGTCGCTAGCAGCAAGAGTTTCCAGCCCAGCCAAGCTCCCATCAAGGCTGCTAATTTGGTATCGCCGCCACCCATAGCAGTCTGCCCGAAGCCGATCGATCCTGCAAGTCCGATCGCGTCAAACAGCCACAATCCGACAACTGCTCCCAAAATTCCGTCTAGTACCAGATAGTGTACGGAGTCGATCGGGCTAAATGTCGGCCACCAACCCTTGGCGATTTGGAAAACCAATCCGAGTATCAAACCCGATCGAGTCAAAGCATTAGGCAAAGTCATTGTATCGCAGTCTATCAAAGACAAAGCCAACAGCCAGCTAAACAAAGTCCAAAACCCCAGCGTTTGGACGCTTACCCCAAACCGCCAATAGATCAGCAAAAACAGTAAACCCATAGCTGCTTCCACCAGGGGATAGCGGGCAGAAATCCGACTGCGACAGTGATTGCAGCGTCCCCGCAGCCACAGCCAACCGAACACGGGTATATTTTCGTAAGTTCTGAGTTGATTTAAACATTTGGGACAGCGAGAAGGAGGATGTATCACCGACAAACCCGCAGGCAACCGATAGATTACCACATTTAGAAAGCTGCCGATCGCTGAGCCGATGACAAAGACGATCGCGGTGACAAGGGAATTAAATATTATTTCCATTAAGTTGTCTGTTGACTGTTGAATGTCGGGATTTATTAGTTGTTATTTGTTAAATTGTGTCCTGTAAATTACTAATCATCTTTGTAGTAACTAATCCAAATTCTCTGATTTTGATGCGGACTAAAGTCCTCACTACGAACCTGATTTTTCCAATTGTGCGATGTGTTATTATTTTAAGCTGTTACCAATCACTAATCACCAATTACTAATCACCAACTATCAATTACCAATTACCAATTACCAATTACCAATTACCAATTACCAATTACCAACTGTCAACTATCAACTGTCAACTATCAACTATCAACTGCCTAATACATTTGAGATTCAATTTCGTCAAAAGTAACAAAACGTTCACCGGGCAACAAAACGGGATGCGAAGCAAAAATTAGCTGACCTCGATCGCTTCCTTGACTGACAACTACACCGGCAGGACGCTGCATCTGCTCGGAATGCACTTTCAAATACATACCATAGGCCGATCGAGCAACTCGGATCAAATCGGGAGCGATCAAGCTGTGACTTTGGGAAATTTCTATCCGGTGTTCTGAGTTGGGCTGGTATCGGGTCACGGGAAACTTATGATAATGGTATAGGTCTAGCTATTGGTTTTGGCTTGAGATCGATCGAACTTACCTTATTTTTTAAGAATAGACTAGGTGGAAATTAATACATTAACTTACAATCCTCCCTTGGCTGCGATCGAACTGCGACTGCGAGCTCTCCTTTCGTCTGAACTCTACGCTGGTGCGTGGGTAGATCCATCGCCGGCGACGTTAATGGGGGTTTTCGAGCACCTGCGGAGTCTCCGCTACATCCTCCACGACTACGTGCCCAGGCCCGTGTCCGAATCTCCGGCCAACCCTGGGGAGGTTCGCTACCAATGGCAAACAGGCACTTTGCTATTCACAGATTTAGCTGGGTTTACGTCGCTGTTGGAAGCAAACACAGCCCAGGGGCGCAAGGGCGCTGAAACGCTGTTGGGGGTGATTAACGACTATTTTGCCTCAATGATTGAAATCGTCAGCAAGTCGGGGGGGGATTTGCTGGAGTTTACAGGAGATGCGCTGCTGGTGCAGTTTCTGGGAGGGATTGACCAAGAGGAGGATACAGCTAGGGCGGTGCGGGCGGGTTTGCGGATGCAGCGGGCGATGGCTAAATTTGCCAATATCGAAACGGCACGGGGTGTTTTGTCTTTGAGGATGCGGGTGGGTATCCATTGCGGTCGCTATATTAGTGCTGATATCGGTACACCGCTGCGGATGGCTCACGTACTGCTGGGGCATTCAGTCCAGCAAGCCAAGCAGGCTGAGGGTTCTGGGACTGTGGGGCGGGTGTGTTTGACTGAAACTGCTAGTTCGTCTTTGGGGGAGCAATTTCGTTTTGAATCGTGGAAGCCCGGTTATTTGTTGGTGGCAGATGATTTCACGGACGATCTACTCGGAGAGTACGATATTACTTTGACTGGGCGGCGGATGCCAAGTTCGATATTGCTCGATCGCACGGTATCGGGTTTGGTGAGCGAAATTGAGGAAGCTGTGAAGCGGGTTGAACCCCTTGCTAGTTATATTCCCAAAACCATCTTGAGACTGCTGGTTGAAAATGCCGACAGGCGGAAAATCCCGCCGGATTTTCCCGAACCGACGGTGATGTTTGTCAACTTGATCGGTTTACCGGAGTTGGTGGACAAAGCAACGCCAGCGGAGGAAGCTAATCTGGTATTGGGCTGTTCTCGCGTGTTTGCGCTAATTGATGCTGTGGTGTCCGCGAAAGGGGGCGTCTTGCAAAAAGTAACGGCGCATTTAGACGGTTCGGATATATTGATTTATTTTGGTGTACCGGACGTTCATACCGACGATCCACGTCGCGCGGCGAGTGCGGCGATCGCAATTCGGGATCTAATTGCCAGTTTACCTCCGATCGTTATCGGCGGTGAAAATGTGAAAGTAAGCTGTCAAATTGGGCTGTCTCGGGGCCCTGTGTTTGCTGCTGAGGTTGGGGAACCGCGAGGGCGCAGGGAGTTTAATATCCTCGGCGATACGGTGAATACGGCTGCTAGGCTGATGAGCAAGGCGGGGGAAAATGAAATTTTGATTGGCGAAAGGGTGTTTGAGTCGATCGGGCTAAACTTCGATTGCGAGGCTTTGGGAGCTGTTTCTTTGAAGGGCAAATCTGCTCTGACTCCGGCTTTTGTGCTGCACGGTTCAAAGGTGGAGAGGGGAAAAGGCAGCGTTTAAATAAATTTTAAGACCTAGGCAAGTGGTATTATTGGCTACTCGCACAGACTAAACTCCGATCGATATTTCACCGTTCCGCTGCAATCCTGCAAAGCACCTCTTTCTAACTCCAACACCATAAAAGCTTCATCAGGTACATCATATTCGCATCGCAACATCTTGCTACTAGCAGGAACGAACCCGAAACGCGAATAGAAATCAGGAGATCCCAGCACAACCACTGCCTGAAAGTGCGATCGGGCGCACTGTTTTAAACCCTCGCGGATCAGCAGCGATCCGATACCTTGCCGCTGATAGTTTGGTAAAACTGCGACTGGCGCCAACCCCAGAATTGACAAAGTGCTAGAACATTCTCCTGCGATGACAACCGGACTGAAGAAAATGTGTCCGACTACTCGATCCGATTGTACCGCAACCAAGGAAAATGTAGATGCAATTCCCCGCAGGCGATCGACTAAGTTTGCCTCATTTTCTCGCCCGAATGCCACAATATTGACATTGCGAACAGTTGCTAAATCTTCTGGCTTTTCAGTACGGATATCCATAGCTAATACCAAGAATGAGAAATCAATGCAACGGGTGCATCTCAGTTTTGCATTTAATAGTGCTGTCCCCGCTCACGTATTATACGATACGCGAGTGGGGACGCTCGCACTATAAGAAAAAAATGCTTTTTATAAAAATGAGATGCTCCCAATGCAACGATATTGGTAGGGTGTGGATTCCTCGATAGTATCCAAAAACCGGCGAACAATCTATCGAGCGACGCACCAACGATATTGGTAGGGTGTGTCGTCCTCGATAGTATCCAAAAAGAGGCAAAAAATCTATCGAGCGACGCACCATAGACAATATTTTATAAAACAAACTCAACATCAATTATTGTAGCAAGGATGTTTTAAATTGGTATAATTCCTGTGAAAGCTACACTCGAATATAGCTTTGCATTCCCTCTGCCGGCAAAACAATCAACCGCTGATTTCTCAAGTCCGGTTCTAAACCCAAATCTTCGAGGGGAATTAAGCCTAGTAAAGGTTCTTCTCCTGCGGGAATTTCTACACAATCATATCGGCCTTCTCTGCCAGCCACAGCAATACTGACATCTTTGAACAGACGAAATTGTCTGGCTCCTATTGCTGTATTTCCTTGGATTTCACCAACTAGGGTTAAACCTAACTGACTGATAATATCTGCTGGCAAACAGAGTCGAGTTGCTCCTGTATCGACTAAGACGTTATCGATGGTGATAGAGCGTATTTGCTCTGGGGGGATGAACCCTCTTTCTCCCAGGATTTCATCAATGTGATTGGTCACGGTTATTGTTGCGGTAACTCTGCCCATTTTTTTATTTTTTTATTTTTCTATAGAATGTTTTCTGTTTTCGGGTGCATCTGGCGCAAGGCGAATATATCCGTAGGGGCGAAGCATGACCGCATAAAATATGGGATTATAACTAATAACTTATAGGCGGTCATGCTTCGCCCTCTTCCAAAACCAGATGCTGTTTTCGTTGACTTTTGATAGAAAAATGTACAACCTAGGGTGCATATTCTATATTTTAACAATATTTGTAACTGAGAGCTATATTTTTATTTTTTGCTGAATTTCTGCTGACAAATGTTGCACATTAATAGCAAAAATGCTCTCTAAATATTGATTGTCTCAGCTTCTTCCATTGTTGTTTAGAAACATCTGCGCGAGTTTTGTCACCCGATGGATCGCGGATAGTCCAAATTGTATCTGCAATGCGATCCTCTTCGAGGGCTCCGCTAACAAGCGATCGCCCGTGAGAACGATAGTCGAAGTCCCAGAAAGCATCACCGGCGCAATCTCCTGGTGTAGCAATCATTTCGCGATCGACTGTACGGCGAATCGCATTCCATTCGCGGATGTAGATAGGAGAATCGTCCGATCGCAATTTGCGATCGCCTAATTGAGGATTAACCTTGTAGAAAAACCAATCCGTAAGATTATCCACGGCTTGAGTTCGTGATTCTAAATCCCGCGCTGTAGCACAGTCTAGATTTGGGCCGAGAAACATGGCAAAAGTTAACATACACACTGCGGAAAACTTCGAGATTGACTCGATCGATCGCGATTTAATTAGCATAGTGATGCGCTCCAGTCTTATAGTCCACAATTAGAAAGAAACATCTCGCGTCGAATTGCTGACCATTCGCCGATGCCAATTTTATCGCTTTTGGGGATTTGCTGTCCAGTCCGTTGAGGATGGCGGCTGTAAAAAATTGTATCTGCAAGGCGATCGTAAGTCTGTTCGTAAGTTTCGCCGTTAATTGTGGTGAATTCCCATCCTGTCTCTCCTGGGGCGGGCCTAAAGCAGACTTCTTGTACCGACTTGACTCGCGGATCGATCGCCTCGCGTAATTTTTGCCATTGATTGCTATATTCGCGATCGTCCGTTTGGAGTTTGCGATTGTTTAGTTGAGGATTTACCCTGTAGAATAGGAAGTCTGTCAATCGATCGACGGCTTGTTCTCGCGATTCGGCTTTGGCTGGATGGGGGCCCAGGAGGAGAAGGGCGATCGCAAAAACACAAACCATTAATAATCTGGAGAGGGGTTTAATTGACAGCGACTTGACTAACATAGCAATTTGGCATTAATTCCTACTGATATCTCCACCATCTTAACCTGCACTTACGCAAGAGTCCAGAAAGCAGATTTTCATCAGAATACTTCGTTACAGTCCGTAAGTAGATGAGTGGGAAAATACATAAGTATGTCATTGCGAGCTCTTAGCGAAGCAATCGCAATCGCTATGATATCATTCCGATACTACCGGAAGTGATACAATTTTCTGTTATTCCTGAAGTTCTGCTAATAACTGTTCCCCGAAAGGATGTTCTTGCAATTTCTCATATGTCAAATCTCCTTTGCTAATGCCTTCCCGACACAATCCAACATAATTTTTCCAACACATGAGAACTTTAGGATGATTTTCTGGCAATTTGGTGCGAATAATTTCCGCTGCATCAAAATACAGCCATTCCGCTTCCGAGTACCTTCCTTGGGATTTATAAAGTTCGGCTAAATTGTTGAGATCAATGGCTAAACTAGGGTGGTCTTCAGGGAGTGATAGTCGGTATATTTCTAAGGCTTGTACATATAGAGGTTCCGCTTCCGAGTACCTTTCTTGAGATTTATAAAGTAAAGCTAAATTATTGAGGCGTGTGGCTAAACTAGGATGGTCTTCTCCAAGCACTCGCCTGTCTATTTCTACTGCTTGTAAGTACAACGGTTCAGCTTCAGAGAACCTACCTTGAGAACGATACAGTACGGCCAAGTTATTGAGAGAAATAGCCAAACTAAAATGGTATTTTTGGAGCGATCGTTTGTCTATTTCTAATACTTGCAAATATATAGCGGTTCTCACAAAGATGAGGTACGTTGTTGGGCTTGGGCCCTCTTAGTTTAAGGGTTATATAAGCTGTCAGTCATACCTCATCTTTTTGAGAAAGGCTATAGTATTTCCGCTTCAGAATATCTTCCTTGAAATTCATAAGATATCGCTAAATTTGTGAGGCTATTACCTAAACTGGGACATTACTCACAAGTTAAGCTAAAAGCACTGTTGTCAATGAGTAATCTTACTCATTTTTTTACCGAGATACCAATTAAAATATGACTCCATTTGTTCCTTTATTATTGAAAAAAAATTGTTCGGGACTTCTTTGAGTTCCAGGGAAAGGAGAA
>NZ_JAEQDE010000032.1:0-56136 GCF_020737865.1 Microcoleus sp. PH2017_35_SFW_U_B | reverse complement strand
AAGATTCTAAAAGAAGGAATGTAACTCGCATTAAAATTGCCAAGTTACACAATCGAATTGCCGACACCCGCCAAGACTTCCTACACAAATTGTCAACCAAAATAGTCAACGAAAACCAAGTAATTATTTTGGAAGATTTGAACGTGTCAGGCATGGTCAAGAATCGTAAACTTGCCAGTGCAATTAGTCTGCAAGGATGGAGAGAATTCAGGACTCTTTGTGAGGGCAAGTCGGAGAAATTTGGCAGGGAATTCAAGGTAATTAGTAGGTGGGAATCGACTAGCCAAATCTGTGCAGATTGTGGATTCAAATGGGGGAAGATTGATTTATCTATTCGTTCAGTGCTTTGCGTCAGTTGCGGTGTTGAGCAAGATAGAGATGAAAACGCTGCTAGGAATATAGAAATGGTCGGCATGGACCTTAAATGTACGCGGAGACAGAGTAAGACTATGAAAGGTAGCATCAGTCGATGAGGCGTAAAGAATCCCCGCGCGTTTACGCCGGGGAGTATGTCAATGAGAGATTACTACCCGCTGAGGTGGTTGGGAGCTTTGGGAGCGCAAGTCGAAATTCTGGTACCTTGGGACTTGCGAGAGAAAATAGCTGTAGAAATCCAAAATACTGGCAACTTATACCTATAGTCTTTTGCCCGATAATTATTAAAGCTATTGTGGAAAACTTGCATATTTCTGTGGAAAACCCCCTTTTTCCTGTGGAAAACCACAACTAAACGAAGTGCGATTGCTCTCACCAGATTGATAGGATTTAAAAAATTGGAGGAATTGCGATCGCCTTTCATCGCCTTCCTCCTTTATCACTCAACCTGCTTTTTACTGGAAATACAGCCTAAATCTTTCTTGCTTCATCCTTACCTCTTGCTGATTCCTTCTTCCCTCTCTTGCGCCTCGTAGCTAATTTGGTCGGAATGGTAAGCAGGCGGCTCAACGTGAATTAAGATGCGTACAGGGCTGAAACGTTCTTCCAAACGGGCTTCAACTTCTTCTGTGATCCGGTGAGCAGTTTCTACATCGACAGCATTGACAATCATGTGCATATCAATAAACACTTGACGCCCGATCAGCCCGCGAGAGGCGATCGAGTGACAATTAACAACTCCGGGCACATCCATGGCAATTGCTTGGATGACTTCCGGTGCGATCGCCATTTCATCCACCAACCAAGGCAAATTTTCCGTTAAAACTTTCCAACCGCTGTGAAATACCAAAAGAGCAACTGGAAAAGACAAAAACACATCCAGGGATTGCAATTGAGGTATCTTTAAAATCTGACCTTGCCAAACACCAATCAACCCGCCGATGACCATAATTGTCACCCAAACATCGCTCATCGTGTGCTGGGCGTCAGCCACCAAAATCGCGCTACCGAGACGTTTGCCAACTCTGCGCTCGTAAAAAGTTACAAAAATATTAATCCCCAGTACCAGCAGCAAAATCCACAGTTCATTTGGGGATATTTTGACAGCTTTACCGCCGTGTAGCAGCCTTTCGACAGCACCGCTGAGAATTTCAAAACAGGCAATTCCCAGAAAAACTGCAATTCCCAGAGCTCCGAGAGCGTCAAATTTCTGGTGTCCGTAGGGATGATCGCGATCGGGTTGCGGATTGGCATAATGATTAGTTACCAATCCTAAAATATTATTAGCGCTGTCCGTGACGCTGTGCAAGGCATCTGCCAGCAAACTCAAGGAACCAGTCAGCCATCCCACGCCTGCTTTAATTGCCATCACTAGCAAGTTTAGCAATAAGGTAATGATTAAAACCTTGCGGACTTCGGAACGGTTATCGGCAACCATAGAATCTCCTCTATCAGCGATCGAGTTTTCTGGCTTCTAGTTTAAAGCGTATCAAGTCACGAAAGGTTAAAAGTATTATAGAATCTAGCTTGCAACTAGATTTATTTTCATTAATTTAGCCAAGCTTGTTGAGAGAAGTTTCAATTAATAGCATTCTCGCAGTCCAATTGAGCTGGAACGTACTTCTTTTGGGTTACTATATTTTTTAGCATTAACGATTGTATATTAAATTTCATTGCCCATGTCTCTTTCTCCGCTGACACTGAATTTAGTTGAAGGTTCTGTCTCGTTTAGCTTTTCCCCGGAAGCTGCGCGGGATTTGCAAAGTGCGATCGCCACTTTGATGGACAGCTTGAAAGCCGTAGCAGCCAAAACCGCTGGTGCTAAAGCTTCTCCCCAAAAACCGATGGAATATCGGTATGCAGGGGATGTATTTTTGGAGGTTTTCTGCAACCCAAATATTTGGGCGACTCCTTTTGCTGCGAAAGTGCTGATTACGGTTAGGGACGATCGCCTGCGCGTCACCACCGAAGCCGAACTGAGCCGCCTGCGCGACGATCTCGCTCAGTATATCGAACAAGTTGGTTGAGATGCTTCAACCTGAAACCCGTCGGTTTATCAAGGTTGCATTCTTAATGAATTAGCAGGTTTTGTCAAAGCTTAGTAGGGTGCGTCAGCTATGGTTATTTCATATATAATTAAAAAGCTCTGAGCTGACGCACCCTACGACCAAACTAAGAGGGCTGAAGCCCAACAACGTACCTCATCATTCTGAGAACCGCTATATCTCTAATTGACAAGCTCTAAGCTGAGGCAACCTACGACTTTTTTCTAACTGATAGCTATCAGCAGGCGAAGCCGACCATTCCCACATTGAACCTGCATAATTCTTAGCATCAAAGCCGAAACTTGTCAACACCGAAGTCAACCACGCAGACCTAATTCCGCCACTACAATAACTCACAATTTTAGTTGACAGCGAAACACCTTTCTGCCGCAAGATTTCGACAATTTCCCCGCGAGAGAGGAGTTGTCCCTGCTTGTCCATCAACTGTTTGTAATAAAGGTGAATTGCCCCGGGAATGTGGCCGCCCCGCGTTTCTCCGTAAGGTGTTTTACCTGCATATTCTCGCGGCTCTCGGGCATCAATAACTGCTAAATTATCATTGCCTAAAATAGCTTTTAAATCATCCCGATTGATTTCCCAAGTCGAGCGGCGAGATACGATAAAATCTCCGGGCTGAGGTGGATTATTTGCACCTGTTACGTGAGAAATTCCAGCTTTGACTAAAGCTTGATATCCTCCACCTACAAAAACAGCTTTTTCGTGTCCCAAACTTCGCAGCATCCAAACAATCCGCCCGTCTTCGCCCCATCCTTTCACGGAATTGGCGATCGCGATTACAGGTTTGTCTTGACAAATTCCCAGTGCTTGCAGTTTTTCTGTTAAGATTGTGTCATCTTCGAGAATTTTGCCTTTGTGCGGAAAGTGCGATCGCGAAAATTCCTGCCAAGTTACGGGAATAGCTGGCGGGAGACGGCAAAACCACTTTAAAATAGGTGCGCGAGCATCGAGCAAGGTAGCTCCTCGTGACAGCAACTCCTTAGCTATATCTGCACTTACTATCCAATTATCTGCTAAATTACACATCAATTAGAGATAATTTATTGAGCAACTTTTGCTGTATTAGCACCGCAGGCTACAACCCCTTTAGTATCCATTGTTGGCTTAGCTGGTTTAATCTTGCCAGAAGCAACATTTAGACACAAGATTGTTTGGGTCTTATTTCCTGCCAAAAAGACTCCACCCACAAAACTTTTGAGATTAGATTGATTCGACACTGCATAATTAAATACAGCTTTGTTTACTGTATCAATTGAATATTTGTAATTAGCTGTGTCAGCTTTAATGCCGAGAGCTAGATTAGAAACAGAACTTGTAAAACCCGTATTATTGCGATAGTAGTCTTGCTGAGCTTTATTCATTTCTACCACATATTGTTTGGCTGCTGATTCCTGAGTTTTAAGGGTTGGCGACAACTGAGCATGAGCCACTGTAGGAAACAAAACTGGTAGAATTAGAGTTGCGATCGCAATTTTTATCTGCTGGTTACGAGAGCTATAAATCATGTTTTTACCATTGCTTAAAACTTGAATGGCGGTAGGACGCTGCACGGCCGTGTCTTTACATATCTGCGGCTTTGGCTACATATTTCACGTCAAATTCATCGCTCCACCTAATTAGCCAAAGCAGTATTATTCGCAAAAATTAATCATGAACTGAGCGGTGGAGTAACATACAATTAAACTAATTGTTTTGCTTGAAACTGTTTCAAATCTTCCGGAGCAACCGTGCCGTATTCTGTGATAATTCCCGAGATTAATGCAGCCGGAGTTACATCAAAAGCTGGATTGTAAAATTCTACTCCTTCAGGACAAATTCGGGTAGTTCCAACTTGATACATTTCAACTGAATCGCGTTCTTCAATGGGGATTTGGCTACCGTCGGAAAGTTCAAAATCAATTGTTGACAGAGGAGCGGCGACAAAGAAGGGGACGTTGTGAGCTTTGGCAACAATTGCTAAACTGTAAGTGCCAATTTTATTGGCGGCGTCGCCGTTAGCAGCGATTCTGTCTGCACCGACAACTACGGCGTGAATCATGCCGAGTTTCATGCAGTGAGCGGCCATATTGTCGGCGATTAATGTGACGGGAATTCCTTCTTGCACGCATTCCCAAGTGGTGAGTTTGGCGCCTTGGAGACGGGGGCGAGTTTCGTCAGCAAAAACTCTGCCGAGTCGGCCTTCTCGCCAAGCAGAACGAAATACACCTAATGCTGTACCGTAGCCGGCTGTGGCTAACGCACCGGCATTGCAGTGAGTTAGTAAGTTCAATTTTTCGGGTGTTGCTGGTAGAACTTCTAAACCTTTGTCGCCGATATCTTTACAAGTTTGTACGTCTTCTGCTTGAATGGTTTTGGCCATTTCTAACAAAGTTTTTTGTACTTGTTCGACGGAACCGGTAGTTTGATTTGCTGTTTTGAGCATTCGGGATATTGCCCAAAACAAATTAACTGCTGTGGGACGAGTCGATCGCAATAATTCACCAACTTGTTCTAGTTTAGCCAGAAATTCAGTGCGATCGCCCGTTGAGATTTCTCGCGCCCCCAAATACATCCCGTAAGCTGCTGCTACCCCAATCGCCGGAGCACCTCGGACGATCATAGTTTTAATCGCCTCAGCCATATCTTGAGAGTTGGTAATTTCGACTGTAGCGTATTCTTTGGGCAGTCGGTTTTGCTCAATTAGCAGCACTCGGTCTTCAATCCAGGTGACGGGGGAAACGGGGGATTTTTGAGCAGTCATCGGTTTCAATGATATGAGGGACAAGTTTCTATGATGCCATGAAGGCGACTCTTCCTCCTATGTTATGAGCGATAGGCTGGATTTGCCAAAATCCCTGTCCTGCCGTTGGAGATTGGAGATTGGAGATTGGAGATTTATTGCATATTTACGAATATATGGGTACAGAATTAACAAAAATTATTGTTCAACAGGGATACTCTCGATCGGCTGTTGCGGATTTAAATTGTATATTTCCCGGAACTGTTCCCCACTCCTCAAATTCTCCTCTGGAACATAGCACGCTATCTCTCGCTCGCCCAGCAGCTTATCGACCCATATTGCGTTTCATGCGATCGAGTTCTTCCTCAGCTTCCCAGTTTTGAAACTTTTGTTCTAGAGGGTCTGCCGCCTTAAAACTGTTATAATTAGAACTCTGATTCCAACCCTTTGTATCCCAATTCTGCTCAGTTTTATCTGCTTTAGCGGTAGTTTTAGTTTTCGCTTCTGCGGCTTTGGCCCGGACTTCTTTTCGGCGCAATTGAATTTGGCGGTACAATTCTTTGGCTTTTTCTATCCGTTCTTTGCAGCCTTGCATTTGTCCCCAGCGCTGATTTCCCTGACGCAGCAAAGCTGCTTGTCGCTCTTGGGCGGCTTGAGCGAGATCCAGCCTTTGAGCTGCTTTGGCTTTGTTGGCGCGATCGTTCCAGCGCTGAATTTCTTGGGCGGCGGACAGAATTTCTGCTTGCAGTGTTTTCTCTTGTTTCTGAATCTCTAGAATCAGTCGCAGGGTGTCTTCTTCTTGTTCCTTGAGTTGTTCTTCTATTGCCTGCAATTCCAGGTGGGGGTTGCTACGCAAAAATTCTTCTAATCGGGTTTCTAGAAAGCGGCTGACATCATCAAATATGCTCATTTTTTATGAAAATTCTGTGTTATTGGTTATTTGTTATTGGTTATTTGTTATTCGTTTTTAGCAGTGGAGATTCCCCAGCGATCGATTTATTAGCTACTAACAACTGACCCTTCGACTTCGCTCAAGGCACCGCAACTGACAACTGATAACTGATATCGTTTCCGGTTGCATGGTCAGGTGATTTAACCTTTCTAGAACACTATTGACACAGAGTCCGAGAATAGAGAGCTGAATACAGGACGATGCTACCGGAATTGATATGACAACTGACAACTGACAACTGACAACTGTCAACTGTCAACTAACGGATTAGAACTTTTGTCCGACAAAAACCGATCGCACATCTCCACCCTTGCGGATAACTGCTTCTTGATTTTTGATTTCTGCCAGAGTCCAACCGCTAGCGCCGATGCTTTCACCGACATAAATTCTGCGGGCTACACCGTCTACTTCAAACAAAGCAGCCGATCGATCGCCCAATTCCAAAATCCCCACTAGCGTCTGGGCGGAAGTCGGCGCGCCGGTAACAGCCGCTGCCGATTGCTGGGGCGCTGGCGCGGATTGCCCTGCTGCTGGCGCTGGTGCTGATTCAGTTTCGCGAGCCAAAATCTTTGGCTGCACAGACTCCGAGGGGGAAGCAGCAGCCGCGAGGGGACTGCGATTGCCAGCGGTGGCGATCGCGCGACCGGAGGCAGAGGCTGACGGTGAAGGCGAACCTGCTGCGGTTTGAGAAGCTGCCGGAACCGCCACATTCACCTGAGTCGGAGCCGCCGGAGCCACAGTCACCTGAGCGGGGGGAGGGATGACTACGACTTGGGGTGCAGGTGCTCCCGGCGCGGCGGCGGCTTGTTCTAGGGCATTCGCGATGCGGTTGACTGCTGTCGAAAGACCTGCGGTTGCCGGTGGCGCGCCGGAAATTGAAATGCTCGGGAGTGTTCCTGGGGTTGCGGCTCCCGGAACTGTGGCAAGTTGCGAGTTAGCCTGAGGAGCTTTTTTTTGTTCGATCGCTACTAGCGATCGCTGCACGTATTCGACAAACTGGGTGTCTGGTGCAATTTTGCCACTTGCTGCCGGCGTCTGCGGGGTCGGGGCTGCGGGCAAGCGCACCAGTCCCGACCTGCTTGCCAGCCACAATCCCATGACTAGAAGCAGCGACCCACAGGCTGCTCCTAGCAGGATTCGGTCAAATGATTGTTTGGACTGTTTTTTGGTTGTTTCTAGGGCGACTTGGCGGGCGATCGCTGCTACCTCTTGTTCCCCGCCTCGCGGAGGTTCTGGCGCCAACTGCGACAAAACTATTTGAGGTACCGAGATGGATTTTAGCGCCACGAATTCTGCTGGTGGCATCTGCTCGGCTGGCAGTCCCTCGCTGCCGTCGAATGCTCGATCGACTCCTTCAAACAGTTCGTCCATCAACCGATCGGCGTAGGACTCTACTGCCACTGTTTCGGATGGCACTGTTTCGACGGTCGCCACCACGGCGATCGGATCGGACGCTGATTCCAAGGACATCTGTTTGGCGATTACTTTTTGAGGCATAGTTTTTTGTTGGCTCCCGCTCCTCGACAACTCTGAGATTCTCAACTTCAGATTTCTACAGGATACTTGTGATGTTGACCAATTCTTGGCTTAGAACAGGTTAATTGTAGCTCAACTCATAACAAAATTTTTAGTCTTTGGCAAACTTATTGCCCGGTCTCTACTTCTGAAGCAAGCTGTTTTCCGCCTTTTTGCCTGCTAATTTCTGCTGCCACTTTTACTCAGCCTTAGTCTCATACACATTTTAGTTTTTTTGTCAATGCCCATTCAGGGCTTTCCCCGGCTCTAGACACACAACTTGACTTTACGGCTAATCGATTGAAGAATTGGAGAATTGGAGAATTCAAGAATTGACACCAATGACTATTGAAATACAATATAAGGGACAAATAGAATTACCTGGTGAAAAAATACAGTTACATCTATAAAAAAAGAAGGTTATAGCCTTTCTCAGAAAGATGAGGTACTAATGGGCATAGGGCATAGGGCATAGAGCATAGGACTCGCGGGCATACCTCACTTTTTTGAGAAAGGCTATATATTAATGTATGAGATATTGCCAAACATTTAGGATGGCAGTTAAATAGTATTTATTTTTGCCATTTAAAAAAGTTACAAAGAAATCGTCAACATTACCTTTGAATTCCTTGAAATACTATAGCAAACATCTTAACGCTTTCTCCACTACTTATCTCAACGATTTGCGCGGAGCAATTCTCGCATCTCCTTATTTTGCCATCAATAATCTCAACCGCGACTTCATCGGTACAAAAGGGTTTTCACTGGTATTCCAGCGTTCAGAGATTGCACAAGTCGAACAGAAATTCCCCTGCTTCAAACCCTATCTAGACCAAGCCCTACAGTCAGCTTGTAATGCTTTTTACCTCAACCCTCTACTGCTGAAAGAAGGTTCTCGCGTCGATCCGCATATCGATCGATCTTTGCGATCGTATTGCAAAACAGTTGAACCGCCCGCGACAGTCAGCGTATTGTATGTGCAAGTACCGACAAATCTGGAAGGCGGAGAGTTGGTGTTGCGCTGTCACAAAAAACAAGTCGGGCAAATTAAGCCAGAAGCAAATACGCTGGTGTATTTCCAAGGAGACTTAACCCATTCTGTGAATGCAGTTACAAGTCCTGGGACTCGCCTGAGTTTGGTTTGCGAACAGTACAGTTTGAGTGAAACAGAATTAGCAGATATTCCCGGATTTACATTAGAATCTCGGGCTGTAAAATCCAAAATAAAATAAGACAGTTCCGAGCTTTCATCTAATAAGCTGAGGTGCATCTAAATTTCACAGTTAAGTTTGATAAAATTATTGTGGAGTGGGCGTCTCGCCCGAAAAATTCACTTAGATTTTGATAAAATTATTGTGGGGTGGGCGTCTCGCCCGCACAAAAAACCTAACTTAGATGCGGAACAGCTTATTATGTCTTCCTTCTAATTAAAAATCATGTACTCAGATCCAGTTCAAACAGAATATTCTCGCCTCGCCAAGCGATATGATAGTCGTTGGTCATTTTATGTCAATGCCACAATTGGGGAAACACTCAACCGTCTAGAAATTAACCAAGGAGAACGTATTTTAGACCTTGGTTGTGGAACCGGGGTTTTAATCCAGCGTCTGTTACAGGTGTCTCCAGAATCAGAAGTTATCGGAATTGACGCCTGTGCCGAAATGCTCGAAATTGCCAAACAGAAACTACCTGAATTTGTGGAGTTAAAACTAGGTAGTGCTGACAACCTGCCATTTCCCAGCAACTATTTTGATCTAGTAGTTTCAACCAGTGCATTTCATTTTTTTCGAGATCCATTCCAAGCACTCCAAGAAGCAAAACGGGTTCTCAAACCTAATGGTCGTCTAGTGATTACAGATTGGTGTTATGATTATCTAACTTGCAAGGTTTGTGACTTTTTCCTGCGATGTTTTAACCGCGCTCATTTGCGTACCTATGGAGTCGCGGAATGTCAAGCGATGATGCAAAGTGAGGGATTGCAAGAAGTTGAAATTGAACGATACAAAATCGATTGGTTTTGGGGGATGATGACAGCGACAGCAGTCAATCGATTTTAGATTTTAGATTTTATGATTGATTAACTCATTGATCCAACAGTGATAACACCCGCTGTAATTCCCCACAAGCTGCCTGAAGCGATGGCGGTGCATCTTCTGGTAAGCTTTGAGAATAACATCGATCGGCTAAATTCTCAACATAGGTTTTGCAAATAGCCTCATTTTTCTCATATTTTGCGTAAGCATCCTCCTCATTCACAGTTTCTCCCTGCAAATAGTGTATCCAAGTCTCAATATTGCGCTTGGGGACGAAAATTGCGATCGCCTCATGGGATTCCCTCTTTTCCTGAGCATCTTGATCGAGTATACTAGCTAACTGATTTAGTCTGTCTTGTGGCGTACCCGTATCTGCATCAATTAATACCACTAATGCGATCGAAACCCGGTTTCTATTTTGGCGATAAGCTTTCACTTCCACCGGATACTGACTGCGTACATACTGTTCTCCAGATTGGCTACCGGGCGGACAAATCTTAGTCCGAAATAGACCTGTGAAACCTCGCTTTTTCAGGAAATGACGGGCAAAAACCTCCTGCTGTCTGTCCTCGCAGAGAATGACAATCTGAACTCTACGCTGACTCATTCAACCATCCCCGTGCAATCAATTCAGAAACTGGCAATCCAGAATTATCAGCTACTTCACTACTAATTCGTTTAACTCGAACCGCAGCATTGCTTTGACGCTCAAACCAATAGCCAATCGGTGAAGCTAACAGATAGTTAATTAACTCAGGATGGTGAGAAATTAGTAAAGCTTGAAGTTTTCCCTCGTTACAAAGGTCATAAAGTTCAATCAGCCAAGGTTGAATTTCTGGTAATGCTAAAAAGTTTTCCGGTTCATCAATCCACAAAGTATAGTCTTCAGATTTTGTACCGTGAATCAGGGTATATAAAGCAACTAGGGTTTTTTGTCCATCCGACAATTCTCCCAAGCGATATTCAATTGGTTTGATATTGTCTGTTTCTCCTGAAAACCGCAGTTTTAACAACACATTTTCTTCGCTGACTCGCTCAAATTTAAAATTGTTGAATCCATTCAAAACATCTTTTAAAATATTTCCTATTTCCGCAACCTTACCTTGATCTTCAGATAAGTAGCGATACCAAGAAACAAAATTTTCCATTTTTGGAGTCAAACGCATTTGTTCTTGCTTGCTTTCATCAACCATCAAGCTGGGAACAACTTGCACGATGATAAATCGCGCCATCCGTTCTCTAAACCAAGTTAACTTCGTGTTGTCGTTTCTTGGCATTAATGAAGGCAGAATAGATTGCGACCAGTCAAACTGGTATTTCGGGCCTGGCGAATAATCATCTCGATAGAGTTGAACTTCGCCGAATTCAAATTGTAGTAAAAGTCGGTTATCAAAGAGCAGACTCTCGTACCTAACACGACATTTATCTCCATACTCATCGATTTGTAATTGATATGTGTAGCAGCCGTCATTACCGAGAATTTCTAGCTCGAAACGCTGAATTTGTAAGGTTTGCCAGCGGGTGAAGTCCGCAGGTTTGAAAATTCCTTCTACCTTACTGTCGCCGCTGATAAATGCTTGAATTTTTTGCAATACTTCAAAAACAGTCGATTTACCTGAACCGTTAGCACCTAGAAATAGATTAATTGCATCAAAGTCAAGTTCAAAGTTTACCAGACAGCGAAAATTGTCAATATATATTCGTTTCAGCATGGGATTTTTTTACTTATAATTCCTCTAGCTCCTGTCATTGTTAACAGGAGCCAAACACAACACTCGGACAACCAAAATTACCCCAGCCGTTCGGCTAAGTCCAACCACCGCTCAGTCGCAGTATCAATTTCGTGAGTCAATTTAGCCAAACGATCGGATAACTTCTTCACCTCCGCAAACCCGCTCGGAGCATTGTTGGACAAAATCTTCTCAATCTCTGCTTTCTCTGCTTCCAGCTTCGGAATTTTAGTCTCTAATTGCTCGTATTCCCGCTTATCATTGAAGGAAACTTTAGTTGATTTTTGAGGAGCAACTTTGGCTGATGAATTGTTGGATTCAGCGGTGCGTGTAAGTTTTTCTTTGTCTTTTTGTCCTTTGAGTTCCTTGGCTTCTTCGGCTTTCTTGTAATCTAAATACACTGAGTAATTGCCGGGATATAAACGCAAATTGCCGCCAGGTTCCAAGGCGAACACCATGTCGATCGTCCGATCGAGAAAATAGCGATCGTGCGATACTACAATTACGCAGCCGTTAAAGTCTTCGAGATAATCCTCTAAAACCGCCAGAGTCTGCACGTCTAGGTCGTTTGTGGGTTCGTCGAGAATCAGCACGTTGGGCGCACTCATCAGCACTTTCAGCAAAAATAACCTGCGCTTTTCGCCGCCCGAAAGCTTGTTAATGGGTGCATACTGTTGGTTGGGCGGAAACAGAAACTTTTCCAACATTTGAGAAGCAGTAATGATTTCCCCATCCGCCGTTTGCACCAATTCCGCCACACTTTTGAGATATTCAATCACCCGCTGGTCTTCATTCGGTGTCAAATCCTCTGAATGCTGGTCAAAATAACCGATATGAATGGTTGTGCCAATTTCCACAGTACCAGAATCCGGCTGAATGCGTCCGGTGATGATATCCATCAGCGTCGATTTTCCCGCACCGTTGCAGCCAATAATCCCAATCCGGTCTTCGGGAGTGAAATTGTAGGTAAAATCTCTGATTAAAGTGCGATCGCCATAGGCTTTACGGATATTCAACAACTCAATGACTTTCTTGCCAATTCGGCGGCCCGCTGTGGCAATCTCGACTTTACCATTGGCTGTTTTAAACTCCTCTGCGCGCATATCCTTAATGCGATCGATCCGAGCTTTTTGCTTCGTACTTCGCGCTTTCGGCCCTTTCTTGAGCCATTCCAACTCACGCCGCAATACTCCCGAAAATTTGCGCTGAGTGCTGGCGGCGGATTCTTCAGCTAAGGCTTTTTTCTCCAAATAATAAGCGTAATTGCCAGCATAATTGTATAGGTCGGCGCGATCGATCTCCAGAATGCGATTGGTAACGCGATCGAGAAAATAGCGATCGTGCGTAATCAGCAACAAAGCACCGCGATAGCCGTTCAAATAGTTCTGCAACCACTCCACAGACAGCGCATCCAAGTGGTTTGTCGGTTCATCCATCAACAACACATCAGGTTCAGACAACAGCGCCGTTGCTAAGGCAATTCGCTTGCGGTAGCCACCGGACAAGTCGCCAATTTTGGCATGAAAATCCTCAATCCCCAGCTTCGTCAAAATCAATTTAGCCTTAGTTTCCAAATCCCACGCGCCCACCTCATCAATGCGCGCCGAGACAGTAGACAGACGCGCCATCAACTTGTCGGTATCGCCTTTACCGTGGGACAATTCATCCGAAATTTCTTCATATTCCCGCACCAAAGCCATTTGTTCGCCGCTGTCGGCAAATACTTGCTCTAAAACCGTGTGACTTTCGTCTAAATCCGGCTGTTGCGGCAGATAGACAATTGTAGAGCCTGGATTGACCCAGCGATCGCCAGAGTCGATCGACTCCAAGCCCGCAATCATCTTCAGCAGCGTTGATTTCCCGGAACCGTTGGTACCGATGAGTCCGACTTTATCGCCTTCATCCAGGCTGAAACTGGCATTTGTCAAGAGTTCCTTGATGCCGAAGTCTTTTTTGATCGATCGTAGAGTAAAAATAGTCATGAGTATATAAAATTATCTACTTAGCTTTTGACATTCACTAGCAATTTGCAGTATTTTAGATTATATCATGTCTTGTACCGCACTTGATTTTGATTTGCGATTTCACCCAAGGCAAGCGAGAATTTATCAGTCTAAGTTTCCGAACTGGCAAGATGAGATATAAAATAATAAGTAAGAGTTGAGATTAGGAGCAATGAAAATAGATCGTATTACAAGCAATCCCAAGCGAATGAATGGGCAACCATGTATTCGCGATCTTCGGCTGACTGTTCGTCGGGTCATCGAGCTGCTAGCAACTTATCCCGATCGAGCAGAACTACATCAAGAGTTTCCAGAATTAGAGGATGAAGATATCCGACAAGCTCTAATTTTTGTATCCTCTTATCTTGACGATCGGATCATTGAACTACCTAATCGTTATGAAGCTGTTGCTTGACCAGGGATTACCACTTTCTGCGGCAGCATTATTACGTGATGCAAGTATCGACACCATCCATGTTGGTGAAATTGGTATGTCTCAAGCCGAAGATGCCGAAATCATCCAGAAAGCCAGAGAAGAGGAACGTGTAGTTGTTACCCTCGATGCAGATTTTCATACATTACTAGCACTTGATGAAGCAGTTTCTCCCTCAGTTATTCGCGTTCGGATTGAAAGGTTACGCGCCCAAGCATTAATGGATTTACTGCTGATGGTAATTGCTCAGTGCGAGGAGGATCTAGAACAAGGCTCTGCCATTTCGATCGAGCCAAGCCGTATTCGGATTCGCCGTCTGCCACTCATACCGGATGTCTAAAAAATAGTCATCAGTATCAACAGTCATTTACCTAGCTTTAGTGTAGCATGATATCGCGTGTATTAATTGCATTATTTCTGCTCATATTGCGTCTTGTACCGCATCTTCGATACAATTATAAGTTAGAGTTCTCATCTTGAGCGGTCTTTGTTTTAGGTGTTGTATTCCCATTCAATTTTAACATCGATAACAGTTTAATTATATGAAATTGCACAACACACCTGAAATTGCTAAGTTGAACGGCTACATGGAAGCTATGAGTTGTTGCTTAGATGGTTGCAACTATGTCGTCCGGTTTAGCGCTAAAGGAATACAGCTTGAGGATAATGAATTAGAATCGCAAACATTGGATGAATTAGCTATTCGAGAGAATCTTCAGGAAGTAATACCTGGTTCGGAATTGCAGAGTTTAATGCAACTAGCTTATCCAAGAACACACCCTCATCTTGCAACTATGTGCGAGTGCCATCACGGTCTCACATGGTTGACTACCAGAGTCAATACCTTTATTGCTCGCATAAATCCGTCAGACGGGTTCAAGAATGTGGACAAGCACAAAAAACAGAACCTGACCATAGGATTTTGGCGTAATGTCAATGCGTGTATTGATTATGAAAATTCTCGATTTTTTCAGTACAATCCAGCCTTCGGTGTAGACGATGAGTTATGGGACTTCATAATTTGGGGCTTCACATTTTTGATTGTGAATGAACAACAACGAAGATGTTTACTGATACATGGTGCTGCATCAGATTAAAAACGATGATAAAGCGTTAGCCAAAGTTTTTGGTTGCAGCTTTAGTTTGTGACTTCATTATGTTTCGTTAGTGCGATCGCAACTGGAGATTGACAAACAAAAAACCTATGCGGTAAAATGAGGAAAAAAGCACGGATAATTCCCAAATGAACGATCGCTCCTCAGCAGATTTGATATCTGTGACAGAGTTACACCGCCAGCTTAACGACTTACTCCAGCAACTATCACCAGAACGATTACAGGTGCTTGCTGATTTTGCAGCTTATTTAGCCAATGCTGAAAGCGAAGCTGCAACTCAAGAACTTTTGGCAATTTCTGGATTGCTAGAGCGAGTTAAGCAAAATGAAGCAACTCTTAAAACTGATTATACAAACTGGAGAAGTCTTCGATCTGATGTATGAAGTTCTTCTCCATCCTGATGCTCAAAAGGTTTATGTCAATGCTGACAAAGCCCTAGCGAATAAAATTGCCCGATGTTTGGAGCAGTTAGAACAAACTCCCCGATCGCACCCTAATATTAAAGCCCTCAAAGGAGATTATGCAGGGTACTATCGCTACCGAATCGGTGACTACAGAGTCATTTACTCGATCGAGGATGAAGTGGTACAGGTATTTGTTGTGGCGATAGCCCATCGCAGTCAAGTTTATGAACCGTGAGGGCGAGTTAGTCAGCCCAGCAGCAAGAGTGATTCCAATCCTTGTAAAAACCCACTATAATTCAGATACCAACCTTTGTTGGAGTATTTTTATATGTCCTTGCAACAGCTTAAAGAAAAAGCCTGTCAACTCTCAGTCAGCGATCGCCTGGCCCTGCTAAGTGCGATCGTTCAATCGCTCCAAACTACACCAGAAATCGAGAATTGGCAATATTTAGTTGCACGTCCTCATGCTTGGCGCAAACAACTGTACATTAAAGGACGTAAATTACTGGCATCGACTATTTGGCGAGACATGACTGCTAATGGGATGTCACCCGAACAAGCCGCCGAAAATTGGGATTTACCGCTGTCTGCTATCTATGAAGCGATTGATTACTGTGAGAATCATCAGGAACTTTTAAAATTAGAAGCAGACGAAGAACGCTATCGATTGGAAGCAAAAGGAGTTCGACTTGAGTCTACAAATGCTGCTTGACGAAGATTCTCAAGCAAAATATTTGGTTAATCTACTTCAAGCAGCCGGTCATGATGTAGCCACAGTCAATACACTGAATTTAATGAATCATCCCGATTCAGTCGTGCTAGACGCTGCTAGAAAAAATGAAAGAGTCCTGCTTACACGCAATTGTGATGACTTTCAGGAATTACATCAAGCCAACCCAGAACATTCAGGAATTTTGGCAGTTTACCAAGATTCTGAAGCTTCTAAGAATATGAGTTATCAGGCGATAGTAAAGGCAATTGATAATTTAGAGATAGCAGAATATGACCTCAATAATCAGTTTGTTGTTCTCAATCAATGGAGTTATTAATTTACAATAAATTTATTGTAAATTAAGAAAGCTTAATCAAAACCCCGATCGCCCGTGCCTGCCAATGTATTATAATACAGATACCAACCAAGGTTGAAGTATCTTTGTATGTCCTTGTTATTATAAACGCAGGTTCGTTCTTATGTCTCAAGCACTTAGGCAAGACATCATCAATATCGCCGAAGAGCAGATTGACGAAATAAAGCAAAAGATTGACTACTATACCACAGAATATGCCATCGAATTCATAGTCGATAAATACCTGGAACAAGATGATGCCGGGCTCGGTGAGATTTATCTCCCTGAATTTCACAGAAACTTGAGATGGGGTATTAATCATCAATCTCGATTCATTGAATCGATTATTCTTGGTGTGCCTATTGCTGCCATGATTGTCGCAGAAATCGAAGAAACTGGAAAAATAGCGATTGTTGATGGAGCTCAGAGGGTGATGACTCTGGCAGCTTTCCTGACAAATCAGTTCCAATTGAGCAACCTCCAAACACTAGATTCTCTAAATGGTTCCTATTTTAAGGATCTCGCACCTTCACGCCAAAGAAAGTTTAAAAACACTTCGATCAGAACGATCGTTCTCTCAGACAAGGCTGATGAGAAAGTAATAAATGAAGTGTTTTGTCGCATCAACTCTTGAGAAGATATTGAATTGCGTACCGACAGATTTTTCAATTAAACTGAAGACATATGATGTTAAAAAACCACTTTTAAGTCAAAGCCTATGAAAGAGTTCATCAGAGACTTTAACAGGCGAGTGGCAGAAATTCAGAAATATTTTGAATTAGTAGATAAGATTGAACAACTTGGTGCATTATCTTCTAAATCAATCATCTTCCCATCAGGTGAATATATTGTTGATAGCGAGATTCAAAAAATCTTGCAGTCTCATTGTTATCTGCTATTATACAATCTCGTCGAATCTTCTATTAGAAACGGCATAACAGCAATTCATGATATTATCTTAATCGAGCAATTAACTTATAAAGATTTAAGTCCGAAAATCAAGAGATTGTGGTTGCTGAATGATAAAAGTAAAAGTTTCAGAGACTCATATATCAAAAAAGATTCGATCGCTGACAATCTTCGGGAATTAATTAAATCGGTTTTGGATGATGAGATGGTTTCGTTAGATTCATCTAATATTCCCATATCGGGAAATTTGGATGCTAAAACTATCAAATAACTCATAGATATGTATGGCTTCTTTGGGAATTTAGGAGTTGCGAGTAGAGAAATAGATGACATTCTGAATTTTGTGGTTAAGATCCGATGCGATTTGGCACATGGAAATGTTTCGTTTTGTGATGCTTTGAGTCAAATACTTTGGAGCAAGTTAGTTGATGATAAAGATAAATTGGTGAAATATCTAACTCATATGCTGAATAATATTGATGATTATATTGATCGGAAGAAATACAGAATTTAGCCGTCGGTAGCGACTAGGGTAAAAATATTCCCACTACTCGATCGCACCTTAATTTCCTAGCTTATTTTTGTCCTCCTTTGCGGAAGTTGTCGCTGTCGGATTTCTCTTGATTCGATCGCCCACGCCTTCCAATGTACTATAATTCAAATACCAACCATTGTTGGAGTGCTTTTTTATATTTCTGCAAGAGCTTAAAGAAAAAGCCTGCCAACTCTCAGTCAGCGAGATCCTTGCGTTACTAAGTGCGATCGTTCAATTTCCCCACTTTGATAAGCACGGTTTTATCATGTCGATTAAAACAGTCTATCGCCTAACTGCCCATCTCAAAAAAATCCCGCTACGAACAGTGCTGATTGTACCGTTTGTGCTGCAAATTGTCGGGACTGCGGGGTTGGTGGGGTATCTTTCCTATACAAACGGGCAAAAGGCGGTTAACAACCTAGCAGATCGGCTAGCAGCACAAATTGGCGATCGCGTCGTACATTACCTCGATACATATCTGTCTGCGCCTCATTCGATCAACCGCATTAACGCCGATGCGGTGCGCCAAAAAACAATCAATTTACAAGATTTGCGGCAACTCGAACGCTACCTTTCGTTTCAACTCAAACAGTTCGATTCGCCGACAACCATTATTTTTGGTAGCAAACGGGGAGACTTCGTGGGAAGCGATCGCACTATCGGACAGAATCTGATTATGCGATCGGATGAGTTCGATCGGGGCATCATCAATATGTATGTTCCAGACTTGCTAGGTAATAGAACCAAACTATACAAAACTTTTCGACAACCTGATGCCACAAATAGGCCTTGGTACCAAGCTGCTAAAGCTGCCGGGAAATCCACCTGGAGTAATATTTTTCAAGTCGGTAACAATACAGATTTAGTAATTAACGGCAATCGACCGATTTATGATGAGGCGACAAAGGAACTGCTGGGAGTCTTTTCGGTAAACCTCAACATTAGAAAGATTGCCAATTTTCTCGATAGCATAAAAACTAGCAAGTCGGCAAAAATTTTTATTATCGAACGCAGCGGGTTGTTAGTAGCCAATTCCGGGCCCGACAATCCCTATATTTTGAGCAACCAGCAGTTTAATCGATTAAAATTAACGGCAAGCCCAAATGCTACAATCCGCGCCACGGGTCTATTTTTAACGAATCACTTTGGCGATTTTTCCCAAATTAATCATGTTCAACACCTTGAATTTGAAATTGACGGCCAATCCCAATTACTCAAAGTAGTACCTTACAAGGATAATTTTGGTTTAGATTGGTTGATTGCGATCGTCATCCCAGAATCTGATTTTATGGCAGAAATTGACGCCAACAATCTCACCACAATTATACTATGTGCGACTGCCTTAACGGGAGCAATTGTTGTCGGCATTTTCACAGCCAAATGGATAACAGAGCCACTTTTATGCTTAAATACTGCCGCCAAAGCTCTAGCTAACAATGAAGGGAATACAAATGTCGAGATCGATCGCGCTGATGAAGTCGGGCAATTGGCAAATTCGTTCAATTATATGGCAGACAAACTGCAATATGCTTTCAAATCGCTCCAATCTTTAAATGCTGCCTTAACCGACAGTGAAAGCCGCATGAAACAAATCCTCGAAGCTATGCCGGTGGGAGTATCAGTTCATGATATTACTGGACAACTGATTTACATAAATCAGATAGCGCGACAGTTAGTAAATATCCAAACTATACCGGAGTCTACAATTGAGCAAATAGCAAAAGTTTTTAGACTTTACGATGCAGGAACAGATGAATTATATTCAATTGAAAAAAATCCAGTCGCTCGATCGCTCAAAGGAGAAACCGTGAGAGTGGAAGACATAGAAATTCGTTTGCCCGATCGCACTATTCCTTTAGAAGTTTTTAGTACGCCGCTGTTTGATGAAGCTGGCAACATTATCGGCGCGATCGCAGCTTCTCAAGACATCACCGATCGCAAAAAAGCCGAAAAGTTGCAGGCAGACTACAATCGCACTTTAGAACAAAAGGTGAGCGATCGCATTGCCGAACTCCAAAGAGCAAAAGAAGCCGCCGAAGTCGCATCCCTTGCTAAAAGTGCCTTTCTTGCCAATATGAGCCACGAATTGCGTACTCCCCTCAATGCCATTCTCGGCTACACTCAAATACTTTCCCGACAGCCAGATTTTTCTCCCCGCGACAAAGAGCAAATTCGCACGATCCAGCAGTGCGGTTCTCAGTTGCTGACTTTAATTAATGATATTTTAGATTTGGCTAAAATTGAAGCTGAAAAGATGGAGTTAACTGTTAACGATGTTTGTTTGTCGGATTTTCTCAATGACATATTAGAAATTTTTCGGTTCAAAGCCGAAGAAAAGAACCTGGTCTTTGTCACCCAAATAGCAGGTAAAATTCCGGATTTTGTATCTGTCGATGAAAAGCGGTTGCGTCAAATTCTCCTGAATTTATTAAGTAACGCGATTAAATTTACTGATGAAGGTAGCATACTTTTTAAGGTAGAGGTAATTGAGAACAGTCAACCTGTTGCAGGAATATTGAGCGGGGGCCAGGAATCAGATTTTTTATTTAATGCAAGTCCCGCCTTCCCAATTACCAAAATCCACTTTCAAGTTAAAGATACAGGCATCGGAATTACTAGCGATGCAATAGAACGAATATTTCTACCTTTTGAACAAGTGAACGAAATCGGGCAGAAAACAGAAGGGACGGGTTTGGGATTAAACATTGCCCAAACCTTAGTTTCGCTGATGGGAGGGGAACTCAAAGTCGAAAGTTGTTGGGGTGTTGGGAGTACGTTTTGGTTTGAGATTGAATTGTCCCTCGCAGATGTGCTCCTACCAGTTTTGCCACCACCACAGCAACCCGTAATTACAGGTTATGAAGGTCAACGGCGTAGAATATTAGTTGTTGACGATAGCCCAGAAAATCGCTCTTTGATGGTGGATATTTTAGCACCGCTGGGTTTTGAGTTAATTGAGGCTGATTCTGGTGAAAGAGGTTTAGCAATAGCGATTTCCCAGGAACCGGATTTAATTATTGCTGACTTGTTGATGCCTGGAATCAGCGGTTTTGAACTCTGCGCTCAATTGCGTTGTTTGCCAATGTTTCGGGAGACGCCAATCTTGATTGCTACTAGCGGGCTGTTCGAGTTGGAGTTGGAAAAGCAAGAGGAAATAGGCTACACTGATTTTATCAGTAAATTTTTTATAATTGATGATTTTTTGGCAAAAATACAGAATTATCTGGGACTGATTTGGATTTTTGAGGCTTCGGGCGATTCCCTACGGGATAACTCCATCGCGCGTACTTTCTCTGAATTGGCGATCGGCTCAGAAGACGTAGAAATGCCTCCCCGCGAAGAGTTACTTTATTTGTACGAAGCCGCTCAAATCGGTAATTTCGAGCAGGTTAAGTACGAAGCACAGCGCCTGCAAGAGTTAAATCCGACCTATGCCCTATTTGCTCGGAAAATTTGGCAGTTAGTCGATCGCTATGACGATGACGCGATAATTAAACTAATTGGGCCTTACTTAAATCCGGGCGACTAAAATTGCTTCCTAGTACGGAGTTCAATCCTCATAATCTGATTTAACAAGCAGTTATAGCCTCAATCCTAAAAATCGTTCGGAGCCAGCAAACTTGCAGTATAAATAGTAAGGGTGTGAGAGGGAAAATACTTCAACAGTTGACAGTTGACAGTTGACCGCTTGACAGTTTGAGAGCGACCTCTACCTAGAAGGAAGAGGATTGGAGTAATGAATAGTCTGATTTTAATTTCTCCCTCAAAGACGGGCGGGCTTTCAACCAATTCTTTCTGGTAAGTAAGTCATGGCCAGTCAAACGTAAGCGTTGGGATGCGCGACGATCGCCATCGCTGGTATTGGGTACATCTTATTTTTGCATTTTTAGTAGTGCTGTCCCCGCTCGCGTGCTGTGTAAAGCACGCGAGCGGGGACAGCACTGTAAAAAACATCCTTTTTGCGAAAATGAGATGCTCCCGCTGGTATGTATGGCAGTTGTACGTCACGGCACCAGAAACCCAGTTTTTCACACTCTAAAGTTGATATAACCGAGCAAATTTGAAGAATAAATAGTAGAATAGATTTCTATAAGGGTTCCATCTCCTACATCCGATCTGTTGCACCAAATTCTACCAAACTCAAGCAGCCGAGTAACAGCGATGCAACATCTCGGCTTTCAGGTTGAGTTTGTGGCAAGCAACTCTGTTTCTCTATTCAATGCCTTCTCATATTCTTGTATGTTGGGTTAAGACACTCCCAATCAACCTACTTTATGTGAGCCATTTCGTTGATTTTCAAACATAAAAATATGCAGACTCAGCCAAAAAGCAAAGTATTAATCGTAGACGACCAACCCGCTAATATTAACATATTATCATATTTCTTAGTGGAATACGGATTTGAGATTTTTGTAGCTACAACGGGAGAAAAAGCGCTGGATAGAGTCACAAAAATCTTGCCAGATATCATTTTGCTAGATGTGATGATGCCGGGAATAGACGGATTTGAAACCTGCCGCCGCCTGAAATCAATAGATGAAGTTAAGGACATTCCCGTAATTTTTATGACAGCTCTTTCCGAGGCTGCGGATAAAGTGAAAGGGTTGACTTTGGGTGCAGTAGACTACATCACTAAACCGCTGGAGCACGAAGAGACGATCGCCCGCATCAACGTTCACCTACAACTGCGAAACCTCACCAAACAATTAGAACAACAAAATATGCTGTTGCGATCGGAAGTGCGATCGCGCCAATTAGCCGAGTTAGCCCTGCGCTTTTCCGAAGAAAAATTTGCCAAAGCTTTTCGCAGCAGCCCCGCCGCCATGACAATCGCCACACTGGAAAAGGGATACTTAACGGAAGTCAACCAGAGCTTTTGCAACCTCACCGGCTATTTTCCCGAGGAAATCTTGGGAAAAACCGATCGCCAAATCAATTTATGGGAGAATTTGGGCGATCGCGATCGTTTCTTAGAAATCTTGCACATATCCGGCAGTATTTACAAACAAGAATTCCAGTTTCGTACCAAGTTCGACAATATCAAGTGTGTCCTCATATCCGCAGAAATCATTAGCATTGGCGACACCAACTGCATTCTAATGATGACTTACGACATTACCGAGCAAAAGCTTGCACAAGAAACCTCATACCGCCGCGAACAAGAATTCAGGGCCTTAGCGGAAAATTCCCCGGATATGATTGCCCGATTTGACAAGCAACTGCGCCACCTTTACGTCAATCCAGCAGCCGAATTAGCGACAGGAATCCCCGCCGCAGCATTCACGGGTAAAACCCATCGAGAGTTAGGAATGTCTGAGGAAGTGGTGATGCTCTCGGAAGCAGCTTTGTGCGCCGTATTCGCTAACGGCACCGAACAGTGCTTTGAGTTTAATTTTCTCACAAAATCAGGCACTAAATTTTATCAAGTTTGCATGGTTCCTGAATTTAAGCGCGATCGGATAATTGCATCTGTCTTATCTGTCAGCCGCGACATCACCGCTGTCAAACAAGCCGAACTGGAACTGCGAAAAAGCGAACTGCGGGAACGAGAAAAAGCTACTCAATTAAAATTAACATTAGACAATCTCCGACGCACCCAATCCCAACTGATTCAAACGGAAAAAATGTTAAGTCTCGGGAGAATGGTAGCAGGAGTTGCCCACGAAATTAACAATCCCAATAGTTTTATTTTGGGCAATATCAATCCAGCCCGCCACTATTTCCAAGATTTAAACAACCTCCTGGAACTTTACAAAAACAAATATCCAGAACCCGGAGCCGAAATACAACAACTCGCTGAGAGTATAGATTTAGATTTTTTGCAAAAAGATTGGTCGCGGCTAATGCAGTCAATCGAGTCTGGAGCATCGCGCATCCAACAAATTGTTGAATCGTTAAAGTTTTTCACAAAGCTCGACGAATCCGGCATCAAAGAAGTAGATATCAATCAAAATCTCGATCACACTTTACTATTCGTCCAGCACCGAGCGGGAGGTAAAGGTGTTAGCAAAAAAAGCGGGAGCAGCATTATTTCTCAAGAGATTGAGGTAATAAAAAACTACGGCAACCTGCCGGAAGTTCCCTGTTACAGCAGTCAGTTGAATCAGGTGTTTGCCAGTTTGCTAAATAATGCCATTGATGCCCTAGAAACTCAACCTTACCCCAAAATAGAGATTCATACTGAGCTGGAAACAGCAGAATGTTCGGGAGTTGGCAAAGGCAAAGCAGCAAGAGCTTACAATCAGTTGTCAGCGACAATTACTCCCGAAAATTCTCCCAGTCAATTCGCAGTGATTCGGATTGCTGACAACGGTATTGGCATGAGTGAAGCAGTGGTAAAAAAGATGTTTGACCCGTTTTTTACCACAAAACCTGTAGGGAGTGGCACGGGATTGGGTTTATCTATCAGTCACCAAATTGTTGTCGAACAACACGGCGGTCAAATTAGTTGTATTTCTGCTCCCGGTAAAGGGACAGAATTCGTTGTGAAGATTCCTTTACAACAGGTAACTTGCGATCGGGAAACTCGACACCCGGTTTCTTTGTAAGTCAGTCAGTAGGATGCCGATCGCAGGGGAAAATTCTTAAGTAGGCGATCGCCACATTATTGTACCCGCACTCGGCACCCTAACATAACTTCCTTCTTGCTTCGGCCGAATGCTATAACAAAAAAATAATTAACAAGCGCACACAGCAAATGAAATATTTCTTCTTATCCGACGGCTGGAAAGTGGGGCGCGTCTGGGGAGTTGGCGGCGAGTGGACAGCAGCCGGCTGGAGGCGCCAGCCAGACATCCAACAGCTCAAGCTCTCCCTGTTGGATCGCAACGAAAAAATGTGGCTCTACCGCGTAGAAGACGCCGTGCTCATGGTAGAAGTCAAACCCTGTGCCCCTCCCGATCCCGCAGATCCGGCAAAAAATATCGGCAGCGTCACCCTCACCAGACTGATCGATGCCGAGCAAGTCCTCGAACGCCTCGGGACGATCGCCACCCGCTGCGAAATCGAGAACCCGCAATTAATGTAAGGCCCAACATATTGCAATCGGTTCTAACACTCGATACACTTCTTTAAATAACTTTCATTTTTATGCCTCCACCCCTGTGAGGGTTTAAAACAGTAGCCGAAAAATCTAGACTTGTCTAGATTTTTCAGACTTTGACGATCGCCGAGCAATAAATCGTTATAAACTGGAAAAACGCTTGATTGGTGCGGGTTGCTAAAGCTGACTGGGCATGAAAACCACAGAAACACACTTGGCACAAATTAATCATCAAAAAATCAAATATGGAAGTCCTCTGCTAATAAGGGCAGTCTCTAACTGGGAAGATTAGGCCAACCTGAGCAATCAGGAAGCTTATAGCACTTGATCTAGGCTAAACATAGACCGCTAAGTTTGATTTACAGATTTCTGTAGGTTTTTAGAAGCGGTAGAAAGGATTCGGCACTCGTCAGAATTTACAGCCCGCAGGTAACTGCACGGCATTGAGAATCTGATTTTTCCGTCAAAATAGACATCATCACTTACACCTTGGAGAACCGCAGTCAATGGGACTACCCTGGTATCGCGTACACACAGTCGTCTTAAATGACCCAGGTCGATTGATTTCTGTACACTTAATGCACACTGCCCTCGTGGCTGGTTGGGCCGGCTCAATGGCCCTTTACGAACTAGCAGTTTTTGACCCCACAGACCCAGTTCTTAACCCGATGTGGCGTCAAGGGATGTTCGTGCTACCCTTCATGGCTCGCTTAGGAGTCACCGGTTCTTGGGGCGGTTGGAGCCTCACCGGCGAAACTAACGTCGATCCGGGCTTCTGGTCTGTTGAAGGCGTTGCTGTTGCTCACATCATCCTCTCCGGTTTGCTGTTTTTAGCAGCAGTCTGGCACTGGGTATTCTGGGATTTGGAACTCTTCAGAGATCCTCGCACCGGCGAACCAGCCCTCGACTTGCCAAAAATGTTTGGCATTCACTTGTTCCTCTCCGGCTTGCTGTGCTTCGGCTTCGGGGCATTTCACCTTTCCGGACTTTTTGGCCCGGGAATGTGGGTTTCCGACCCCTACGGCTTGACCGGTCACGTCCAACCAGTGGCGCCTGCTTGGGGCCCTGAAGGCTTCGATCCGTTCAATCCGGGTGGCATCGTCGCTCACCACATTGCAGCGGGTGTAGTCGGCGTAATTGCCGGTTTGTTCCACTTGACTGTGCGGCCGCCGGAACGTCTTTACAAAGCCCTGCGGATGGGTAACATCGAAACTGTACTTTCTAGCAGTATTGCTGCTGTGTTCTTTGCAGCTTTCGTGGTTGCGGGTACGATGTGGTACGGTTCTGCTGCTACTCCGATCGAGCTTTTCGGCCCGACTCGCTATCAGTGGGACGGCAACTATTTCCAACAAGAGATCGATCGCAGAGCTCAAGCTAGCTTGGCCGCCGGTCAAAGCTTCCAACAAGCTTACGAGCAAATTCCCGAAAAATTGGCTTTCTACGACTACGTGGGCAACTCTCCTGCTAAAGGTGGTTTGTTCCGTGCTGGCGCGATGGTCAACGGCGACGGTATTGCTAAAACTTGGTTGGGCCATGCAGTATTTACTGACAACGAAGGTCGGGTATTGTCGGTACGACGCCTCCCGAACTTCTTTGAAACTTTCCCAGTAATTTTGACGGACAAAGATGGGGTCGTTCGCGCTGACATCCCCTTCCGCCGTGCTGAATCAAAATACAGCTTTGAACAAAGCGGAGTTACTGTCAGCTTCTACGGTGGCGAACTGAACGGTCAAACTTTTAAGAATCCTTTAGATGTTAAGAAGTTTGCTCGCGCCGCCCAACAGGGTGAAGTATTTGAATTCGATCGCGAAACCTTGAATTCTGACGGTGTTTTCCGTACTTCAACTCGCGGTTGGTTTACTTTCGGACACGTTTGCTTTGCTTTGCTGTTCTTCTTCGGCCATATCTGGCACGGTTCTCGGACTATTTTCCGCGACGTGTTTGCTGGAGTTGAGGCTGACCTGGAAGAACAAGTCGAGTGGGGCTTGTTCCAAAAACTGGGCGACAAGAGCACAAGAAGAGAAGAATCTATCTAGTTTTCTGCCGCCGAAGAGTACATCGGGAAACTTCCCCGGTGCACAAAAACCCGGTTTCTTCAAGAAACCGGGTTTTTTTAGTTATTGACACTCCCCGACCTTAAGGTACGGGGATTCTTAAGACATTTCTGTCAAAATATCCCGCGCAAGCGTGGGTTCCCAGGCTGACTACATTTGCAGCCTAGCTGCGTAGTCATATCTCCTCAAAAATGTTTTGGGCGTAGACTTTCCCCCAGTCCGGGGGTAGGTTTTTACATCTTGTCTGGTCTAGTTATTCTACCATATTCATTTGTTAAGATGGATTTGTTATTTTACTTAACAATGTAAAAAAGTCGTCCGATCGGGACGGGGTTTTCAACCCAATTTTCTGATAAAATAATACGGCAAGGGAAGATAGGGAAAATTTAACATGGAAAGCGTTGCTTACATTTTGATTCTGGCTTTAGCCTTAGGTGTACTATTTTTTGCGATAGCCTTTCGGGAACCACCCCGGATTGGCAAATAATTAGCTATACGCTGGCAGCCAAGGGGTGTCAACAATGGCCTCAAAACCTTTGTATCTCTTGTTTATAGCAGAGTCTCGATCCCCTAAATCCCCCTTAAGAAGGGGGACTTTGAGAGAATTTCCGCCCCCTCGATAGTCAGGGGACGAAAGATAAAACTGCTGTCCTCCCGGATAGTGGGGGGACGCAAGACACTCTTGTCCCCCCGACCTAAGGGGGGCTAGGGGGGATCGGGCCTAGCCATCAAACAGCAGTCTAGAACTAGGTTTTAGCTCAAGTTGAGACACATCCTCAGCACTGTATCCTCAGTAATTTTTCTAGTCCAGCTATTCATCAGACCCCCGGGCGGTTAGATGAATGGCAATTTGCTGGCAACACCTGTTAAAATCAGCAATCATGCGCTGTTCCTCCTGCCAACACACAAATAGCCGCGTTCTCGAATCGCGTTCAGCCGAATCTGGTCAAAGCATCCGTCGGCGGCGCGAATGTTTGAGCTGTCAGCACCGCTTCACAACTTACGAACGCATAGAATTTGTGCCGATTACGGTGATTAAGCGGGACGGGAAGCGCGAATCTTTCGATCGGTCAAAATTAGTCAGAGGACTGGTTCGGGCCTGCGAAAAAACAGGTTTGTCTTCGGGACAGCTCGAAACCCTCGCAGAAGAAATCGAAGCCCAACTGCAAGGTCGATCGCTCCGGGAAGTCACGAGTTCTAACATTGGAGAATTAGTATTATTACATTTGCGGCCACTCAGCGAAGTCGCTTATGTCCGTTTCGCCTCTGTATATCGGCAATTTCGGGGCATTCGAGATTTTGTCGATACCCTGAATCACCTTCAGAGTCCCCTTGACGCAGCTTTGTGCCCAGAAACTGGGCCAGAAAATGAATCGGATTTGTCGGAACCGGATGAGTCGTGCGATCGAGCAAACCAGGAATCCTGCGTTATGTCAATTCCGGTTGCACCCTCAGTTGACTCAGGACACGGCAATGCCGTATCCCTACCCTAAAATAATCCATCGGGTAGGGACACGGCACTGCCGTGTCCGGATGCTTCTCAGGCAACTCAGGACACGGCAATGCCGTTTCCCTACCTAAATTAATTTAAAAGCAGTATGCCGATAAGGTATAATAATCCACTGGACTCTGAATGTTAAAAATCAAACGCTTTAACACAGAGTTGGAATTAAGAGCAATGGCAAGCGCCGGTGTACGGTTGCACCGGGCAAAAGTTGGCAAAAACTGACTTTCGTAAAAGATTTTGCAAGAAGTTAACCACTTTTTCAGCAAAATCTCTAGTATCTGCCTGCAAACGAAAAACATGAAGGAGAGAAATCCTAGGAAACTATTCGCATGGTCAATACCAAAACCACAGTCAAAGACATCGGCTTTACTCACGAAGATTTTGCGGCCTTACTTGATAAATATGACTATCACTTTAGCCCCGGCGATGTAGTAGCGGGTACAGTTTTTAGTATAGAACCGAGGGGCGCTCTGATTGATATCGGTGCTAAAACAGCAGCGTACATTCCCATTCAGGAAATGTCGATCAATCGAGTCGAAAGCCCTGAAGAGGTATTGCAATCAAACGAAACCAGAGAATTTTTCATCCTCACCGATGAAAATGAAGACGGACAATTAACCCTGTCCATTCGACGCATTGAGTATATGCGCGCCTGGGAAAGAGTGCGACAACTGCAAGCAGAAGACGCTACAGTTCGATCGCAAGTATTTGCCACTAACCGTGGCGGCGCACTGGTGAGAATAGAAGGGTTGCGAGGCTTCATTCCCGGTTCTCACATCAGCACCCGCAAACCGAAGGAAGAATTAGTCGCCGAAGAATTACCCTTGAAATTCTTAGAGGTAGACGAAGACCGCAACCGCCTAGTATTAAGTCATCGTCGCGCCTTAGTTGAGCGCAAGATGAACCGCCTCGAAGTCGGGGAAGTGGTCATCGGTACAGTACGCGGTATCAAGCCCTACGGTGCTTTTATCGACATCGGCGGCGTCAGCGGCTTGCTACACATCTCGGAAATTTCGCACGATCACATCGATACGCCTCATAGCGTGTTTAATGTCAACGACGAAGTGAAGGTGATGATCATTGACTTGGATGCCGAAAGAGGCCGGATTTCTCTCTCCACCAAACAGTTGGAACCGGAACCGGGCGCGATGGTCAAAAATCGTGAATTGGTATACGAGAAAGCTGAGGAAATGGCTGCTAAGTTCCGTGAAAAAATGCTGGCCCAAAAGCAAGCTAAAGCTGGGATAGAAGTTCCTGCTGATTCAACTGATGCCGATGAACTCTCCGATGAAATACTCGAAGATGTGCCCTCAGCAATGGAAGAAGATTTGCCGGAAGAAACAACCGCAGCAGTCACGGAAGCTACACCCGAAGTAGTCACGGAAGCTACACCCGAACCAGTCACGGAAGCTACATCCGAACCAGTTACGGAAGCTACATCCGAACCAGTTACGGAAGCTACACCCGAAGCAACATTAGAGGTATCCTCAGAAATACCTCCGGTGACAGTCGAATAATATCGGCATCACCAAGAAATTGGGTTTGAAGCCCCGTCCTTCCAGGACGGCTTTGTGCCAGAATGTAGGTGGTTGAAATCCCCGCCGTATAGTGCAGCGATATATACTCATCAGAGTTGAAACCGGGACTGCTCAAGAAATAGGGAAAGACTGAAGGGCAATGGTTATAATCCAACCTGGAAGCAAAACAAAAGTATTGTTAGTTAAAACAAAACGATACATATAGTCGGGATAGGGCATTGCCACGACTCTAAACGGACATGGAGGAAGAGTAAGACAACCGGGCGTTGCATCATCCGATGAAGTGTCAAGAATCCCCGCTCGTTTACGACGGGGAGTATGTCAATGTTATTAATTAAGGAGGGTATACCCTCTTTTTTTTTAAGTAAATTTTTACAAAGAAAGAATATGAGTCAATCGATCTTCTGTTAACAAAGAGATTGAGAAAATTTGTAGGGGTAGTGGACGGTGCGTGCCTACCCTCCTCTCCTCATCCACTATTTTGTAGGTGTTTCAGGGATGGGGCGGGCACGGGGGCACCGCCCCTACAGGAATAGGGCGGGCACGGGGGCACCGCCCCTACAGAAAATTAAACAGCCCTGATTGACAAATACGGGGTTTTTCAGGAGATTTCTATGAGCACCTCCGAGACAAATATACCCGAATCGATCGCACCATCGGCGATCGACGAGGCAGAGCAAAACACAGTAGAAGCCCCGTTTCCCATCGTTGGGATTGTCGCCTCAGCCGGAGGGCTAGAAGCATTCACAGAGTTTCTGGGCCACTTACCTGCCGATACGGGCATGGCATTTGTGCTAATTCAGCACCTCGATCCCAATTACAAAAGCCTGTTAAGCGAAATCCTCGCCACAAAGACAGAAATGCCTGTTAGTCAGGTGGAAGACGGCACGACTGTAGAGCCAAATCAAGTATATATAATTCCGCCTAACACTAAGATGACTCTCGTGGAAGGGGTGCTGAAACTTACACCCCGCGAGAAAGTTTATGGAAAATATATGCCGGGAGATGCGTTTCTGGTGTCCTTGGCTGTCGATCGCGGACACAAGGCGATCGCCATAATATTATCCGGGGGAGACGGAGACGGTTCGCTGGGAATCAAGGCAATCAAAGCAGCCGGTGGCTTGACATTTGCTCAATGCGAAGCCTCGGCAAAATTCGATAGTATGCCGAATACCGCAGTTGCCACAGGTGATGTAGACTTCGTTCTGCCCCCTCAACAAATTGCTCAGGAATTGGCAAATCTCAGTGGCAATCCCTGGATTTCTTGCCCGATATCGACGATCGCGGTTGCAGTATCACCCGAACAAAGTGATGTCCGGGCAACTATTTTGGGACTGTTGCGATCGACCACAGGCGTTGATTTTACCCACTATAAAGTCGCTACGGTCGATCGACGCATCCAGCGACGGATGCTGTTATACAAGCTGGAACGATTGGCAGATTACGCCCAATATCTGCGAGACTATCCGGCTGAAGTCCATGCTCTGTATCAAGAAATCCTGATCCACGTCACCAGTTTTTTTCGCGATCCAGAAGCCTTTGAACAGTTAAAAGAGCTGGTTTTTCCCACGATTACCCAAAATAAATCGGCAGAAATTCCCATCCGGATTTGGGTGGCGGGATGTTCCACTGGAGAAGAAGTTTACTCGATCGCGATTTGTTTGTTAGAGTTTTTGAGCGATCGAGCTCCCCTACCACAGATCCAGATTTTTGCCACAGATATTAGCGAAGCGGCGATTAGCAAAGCAAGGTCTGGCTTCTACTTAGAAAACCAAATGATCGACGTTTCAGCAGAGCGCCGGGCTCGCTTCTTTCTGGTGGAAGGAGGAGGCTATAAAATCAACAAAACAGTCCGCGAACTGTGTATATTTGCCAGACAAAACTTAGGCAGCGACCCGCCTTTTTCCAATCTCGATCTAATTAGCTGTCGCAATGTGCTGATTTACTTAGCAGAGCCGTTGCAAAAACGAGTGATTCCGATTTTTCATTACAGTCTTAACCCGACTGGCTTTCTCCTATTAGGCACTTCTGAGAGTATCGGAAAATTCTCATCATTATTTGATTCAGTACACACAAAGTGCAAAATTTATGCTAAAAAATTGACTGAAAATAGTCCGATATTTTCGTTTTCGACGAGTTCTTATCCCGTCGCTAAAGTAGATGAATCTGAGCAAATGAATGAAAACGATCCAGATTCATTTGACTTACAGCGATACACAGACCAACTGATTTTGAATCGCTATGCCCCAGCAGGTGTGGTTGTCAACGAACAGATGAACATTCTGCAAGTGCGGGGAGACACCAATGCTTACTTGAGACTGACACCAGGGATTCCCAGCTTAAACTTGCTGACAATGGCAAGGAAAGGCTTGCTGATCGAGCTTCGCACTGCAATTTATCAGGCACTGATGCAGAACGTAATTGTCAGAAAAGAAGGGATCGGGGTGGAAACGGGCGATCGATCGAGTCTCGTCAATCTTGAGGTGATTCCGTTCCAGCCTGCGACAGTCGAATCACGCTACTTGTTGATTCTATTTGAAGAAGCTTTACCCACTGCGATTAACCTCAATAACGTCAATTCTGAGAGTTTGGAGCCTGGTGATTTAGAGGCTGAGATTGTGCGGCTGAGGCAGACGCTTGTCACCGCTAACGAAGAAAAACTTGCGGCTCAAGCGCATCTGCAAGCGGTAATTCATGAGCAGGAAAATCTCAACCAAGATATCAAAGTTGCCAACGAAGAAATCCTATCGAGCAACGAGGAGTTGCAAAGCACCAACGAGGAACTAGAAACTGCCAAAGAAGAGATTCAAGCTACCAACGAGGAACTGATCACCACTAATGAGGAACTTCGCAGTCGAAATATTGAACAACACCAGGTCAATAATGACTTAATAAATTTGCTTGGTAGTATCAATATCCCGATTTTAATCCTGACAAATGATTTACAGATTCGACGCTTTACGCCAATGGCAAAGCAACTTTTTAATCTGATTACTACAGATATTGGACGACCTTTTAGCGATATTCGTTCCTCTCTTGATGTTCCTAATTTGGAAGCAATGATTTTGGAGGTGATTGATACTCTCCAGACGAAAGAACAAGAAGTCCAAACTCTAGCGGGATATTGGTACAACCTCCGCATTCGTCCTTATCGCACGACGGAAAACCTGATTGACGGTGTGGTAATGGTTTGGATCGATATTGATGCTCTGAAACGTAGTGCCAAAACCTTAGAGTTGGCCCGAAATTATGCTGAAACGATCGTCGAAACTGTTCAAATACCTTTAGTCGTGCTGGATGCTAATTTACAAGTGAACACTGCCAATCGATGTTTCTATGAAACATTTCAGGTTTCATCCCCAGAAACAGCGGAATTTTCGCTGTTTGAATTGGGAAATGGGCAATGGAATATCCCGAAACTGCGATCGATCTTGGAAGATATTCTGGTGAGTGATGTTCAGCTTCAAAACTTTGAGTTAGATCACGTATTTGAGCAGATTGGGCAGAAAACTATGCTGCTGAATGCTTGTAAACTGCAACGCGAAGACCAAGGTTTAATGATTTTGTTGTCGATCGAGGATATCACCGATCGCAGACAGTTTGAGATAGAGCGATCGCAGCTATTGATGCAGGAGAAGTCAGCCCGTCAACAAGCAGAAACCAGCAACCGTGCTAAAGATGAATTTCTGGCAAATCTCTCCCACGAACTCCGTAACCCCCTAACTCCGATCCTGGGATGGGCAAAATTGCTGCGCTCTGGCAAGCTGAATGAAGCAACGGCTAGTCGCGCCCTAGAGGTGATTGAGCGGAGTGCGATCGCCCAAAATCAGTTAATTGAAGATATTCTGGATATTTCCCGGATTACGAGCGGTAAGCTTCATCTCGATATTAGTCCGATCGATCTGGTGGTGGTGGCGCAAAATGCGATCGACGGGGTTCAATTATCAGCGGATGCCAAAAACATCCAAATGGTTGCTCAGTTGAGTTCTGCGACTGTTTTAGGCGATGCTGACAGGTTGCAACAAGTCCTATGGAATCTGCTATCTAACTCGATTAAGTTTACCCCATCGGGTGGACGAGTGGAAATTGTCTTAGAGGCGATCGACAGTCATGCTCAAATTCGAGTCAGCGACACCGGAAAAGGCATTCTGGCAGAATTTTTGCCGTATATATTCGATCGTTTCCATCAAGGAGATTCCAGCACTACCAAGGCTAATCAAGGGCTAGGATTAGGTTTGTCGATCGTGCGTCATCTAGTAGAGTTGCATGGGGGAACAGTGCGGGCGGATAGTCCGGGTGAGGGACAAGGAACTACGATGACTGTGAGATTGCCGCTAGTTTCAATACCCCAGGAATCTACACCGCCGAGTGATTTACAGCCAACTGTATTTAGACTACCGCTAAACACATTGAAAGATAGTAACCGCTGCCTTGAAGGCTTGCAAATCTTAAGCGTAGATGATGATGCCGATACCCGTGAGTTATTGAAATTTGTGCTGGAAGACTCCGGGGCCGAGGTGTTGACGGTGGGATCTGCAAAAGAGGCGATCGCGGCTTTGAAGGAAAACCTTGACAAATATGACGTGCTGATATCTGATATTGGAATGCCAGAAGAAGATGGATATTCTTTGATGGAACAAGTGCGATCTCTTGATGCCGAAGCTGGTGGAAATATTCCAGCCATTGCGCTTACTGCTTATGCTAGCGATGGAGAACGGCAAAAGGCGATCGATGCAGGTTTCAACAAGCATATTGCTAAGCCTGTGAAGCCTGTTCAACTCGCATTAATCATTGCGGAGCTAGCGGGAATATCTTAAATAATCTTGGACATAAGAGTCGGCGGTTGAAACCGCGTCTATACAAACAAAACCCGCCTCCGCGGGTTGAAGAATGCCGGTTAAAATTACCTTGTTTTCTTCAGTCCGCGGAGGCGGACATCGTTTGTGTAGACGCGGTTTCAACCGCCGTCTAATCTCAGACATCGTTGATATAGACGCGGTTGCAACCGTACGTCCGATCTAAAAACAATTGCCAAAAATAGCACAATATGAGACAATACAATAAAATACAAAAATTAAGGAGTTTTGATTCTTGGTAACTATTAAATGTCGAGGCATTAGCTTCTCTAATATTCAAGCCGTAATCTTTGACAAAGATGGTACTCTAGAGGATTCTCAAGAATTTTTGAGACATTTAGGGCTGAAACGATCGCGCCTCGTAGATGCTCAAATCCCAGGCGTTGGAGAGCCATTACAAATGGCTTTCGGCATCGAAGTTGGTAAAATCGACCCCACGGGCTTGCTAGCAGTCGGTAGCCGCCGGGAAAACGAAATTGTGGCGGCAGGATATATCGCGGAAACTGGCAGAGGATGGATAGAATCTTTAACTATTGCTCAACGCGCTTTTGATGAAGCCGACCAAATGTTAAAAAGTAGTCCACCTTCTCCTTTGTTTGTTGGCAGTTTGGAAGTATTAAAATCTCTGTCTGAAGCTGGCTTGAAACTAGGAATTCTTTCGGCTGCGACAACAAAAGCGGTAGAAAAACTTGTGAAAGCTCACCAATTAAGCGAATATATTCAGTTAGAAATGGGTGTAGATTCTGTACATCTGAATAAACCCGATCCGAAACTATTTTTGTTAGCTTGTGAAAGACTAGGAGTAAATCCCGCAGAAACTTTGATGGTGGGAGATTCGGCGGGTGATATTCAGATGGGGAAAGATGCTGGCGCGGCTGGCTGCATCGGGATTTGTTGGGGGAATGCCCAGGTTAGTCATTTGGAAAAGGCTGATGTGGCGATCGCATCTTTGGATGAAATTACAATTTTAGCAGATTGAGCAAACATTCAGATCAATGGAGACGGAGGAGACGGCAGTGCCGTGTCCCTACCGCGATCAATTGTAGGGACACGGCACTGCCGTCTCCTCGCTTGTCACCTGACGGCGCAGCCGGAATTGATATCAGTCCCTACAAACAACGCAAACCCAAAATTATCACATCTCTTTCAACGCCATCAAGTTCGGCGACTTGCGGCATATATCCCCACTGCTGAAACCCAAATTTCTGGAACAACGTTAGACTCGGCTGATTGTGAGCAAAAATTATTGCCATCAGGGTTTTAAGTCTCAATTCTGGACTCCGCGCAATTGCCGATTGCAATAATTTTTGTCCAATTCCGCAGCTTTGGCGATCGGGCGCGACGTAGATGCTAATTTCTGCGGTATGCTGATAGGCGGCGCGTCCGTAGAAAAGCTGAAAACTCAGCCAGCCGACGATTTTTTTTTCTGATTCCATTACCCAAATCGGCAAAGAATAGGGCGAGTGTTCTCTGTACCATGCGAGGCGGCTTTCGACTGAGACTGGTTTTAAATCTGCTGTGGCCATTCTCCCCGGTATTGCTGCATTGTATATTTGGACAATTGCGGATAAATCGCTTTCTACTGCGTCGCGGATTTTCATGATTTAAGAAAGAGTTGACAGTTGACAGTTGAGAGTCGTAGGGTGTGTCGCCCTCAAACATTCCCAAACAAATATCGACAATCTTATGGCGACGCACTTGGTACAATTTATCTCTTGCAAAAATACAAAGCACTCCGCCCCAACCCTCCCCTTGAATCAGGGGAGGGGGTAAGATTATTCTTGTTTCCCCCCTTGATAAGGGGGGTAAATTTGACTTTTGCAAGAGTTCTAATTTATAAAAAATTTTGCTACCATAAATTTTCGAGTTTGTTGCATCAAATATGGTATAAGGTTCGTCGCTACAAGATTTGCGATCGACTTTTAGGCATTTTTGAGGGCGACACACCCTACAAATACTTCCTTTATATAGACGCGGTTTCAACTGTACGTCGGATCTAAGCATCAACATTCAGATTGTACAGTTCCATGATATCGCTAACAGCCATCCGCGAATTGGCTCCCAATGTTAGCGGTGATGTGTGTCCTCGCTGAAAGTGTTCTGCCGCCGCACAGCCGATCATTGCTGCGTTGTCCGTGCAATATTTTAATGGGGGAAACAATACTCGCAAGTTGTGCTTAACTGCGGCTGCTTGTAAATGTTTTCGGAGTCCGCTGTTGGCTGCGACTCCGCCGCCGACTACTATGGTAGTGAGTCCGAAATTTAGCGCACAGTCGATCGCTCTTTTGGTTAAACCCTTCGCTACTGTTTCCTGAAAACTCGCCGCAATATCATTAATTGTAGAGGCAGCCAAGACGCCTTCGCCACCGGCATTAATATCTAGTTTTTTGAGTTTCTGCACTAATTGCAAAACTGCTGTTTTCAACCCGCTAAAACTGCTGTCGTAGGGATGATATCCGCCACCAGGTAGGGAAATTCTGCCTTCAGGTAGGGGGTATGCTTGGGGATTTCCCAGGGCGGCCAATTTGTCCATCAGCGGCCCGCCGGGATATCCTAGCTGCAACAGTCTGGCGACTTTATCAAAAGCTTCGCCCGCCGCATCGTCGCGCGTTTGTCCGACTGTTTCGTAAACGCCGCAATCTTTAACATAAATTAAACTGGTGTGTCCCCCGGAAACTAACAAGCACAAAAACGGCGGCTGCAAGTCTGGTTCGATTAAGTAAGAAGCGTAGATGTGCCCTTCGAGGTGGTGGACGCCTAAAAAAGGTTTTTGGTGGACTATTGCCAAGCTTTTCGCCGCTGTCAGCCCGACTAACAATGCACCTACTAAACCGGGGGCACAAGTCGCTGCAATGCCGTCAATTTCTGACCAACTCAGGTTGGCTTCACTCAGACACTGGGCAATTACCTGATTTAGCATTTCTAGGTGACTCCGCGAAGCCACTTCCGGGACTACCCCACCGTACTGCTCGTGGATTTTAATTTGTGATGCTACAACATTGCTGCAAACTTGACGATTCTTAACAATTGCCGCTGCTGTTTCGTCACAACTTGTTTCGATCGCGAAAATGGTTGCCATTAACTGGTAATTTTATTTGATAGGTTAGCTATTGCTAGCTTAACGAATTCGGCGCAAGTCCCCCGGCTCGATCTGTTCTCAGGTTATTGCTTGCGGATATTTGCCAGCCGTTGGAGTGGGTCGGAGGCGATCGAATTATAATGCAAGCTGTGGAATATCCTAGCGGTATTACTAAGCTCTCGCACTGACCTATGAAACCCGAATCCCTCATTCTTTTGGGCTTTGCCGCCTCTATGATGGAGACTTTACACCCTCAGCAAGTGCGGTAATCTGGATTCGCGATCGGCAAGTTGAAATGCTTGTACAAAAACTTATTGTTTTGTAACAAAAGGAAACAATTTCATGCGACGATTGTTTGCTGCAATTTTAGTGGTTAGTCTGTGGATCAGTTTTGTTCCAGTTGCTTCGGCTTACAATTTAGTGCCGTGCAAGGACTCTCCCGAATTCAAGGAACTGGCTAAAAATGCACGTTCTACCAATGGCGATCCGGCATCTGCCAAGGCAAGATTCGAGATGTATTCTCAAGCTATGTGCGGCCCGGAAGGATACCCGCACTTAATCGTAGACGGCAGCTTGGACAAGGCTGGCGACTTTTTGATTCCTAGCGTGCTGTTCTTGTATATTGCTGGTTGGATTGGTTGGGTAGGCCGCGCTTATCTGCAAATTGCCAAAAAATCTGCAACTCCAGAGGAAAAAGAGATTATTATCGACGTTCCTGTGGCAATCTCCTGTATGCTGACTGGCTTTTTGTGGCCTCTGGCAGCACTCAAAGAAATCACCACTGGTGAAATGTTTGCCAAGGACGACGAAATTACTGTTTCCCCCCGCTAAAATAGGGAAATGGAGCCAAGGCTAATAGCTAACAGTTAATCGATTAACTGCAAGTTAGCAATTAGTGTCTTACCGAGCGATCGGCAATTACCAACTGTCTCGAATTTTCAGGAGCAGAATTCATGCAATATTTTCTCAAGTTTCTTTCAAGCGCACCAGTATTGGCAGCACTTTGGTTCTCTATTCAAGCTGCGGGTTTGATTGAATTTAACCGCTTTTTCCCTGACTTGCTTTTCCATCCGATGCCTTAAGATTTGACCGGAATTAGGTCTCAAAAATTAGGGCAAAAAAGTTGAGAGTTTTGAGTTTTGAGTGATGAGTTAAAGGTTAATTTAAAGCTCAAACATCAAAACTCTCAAACTCTATAGACTTTCTCAGTAACATGAAGTGGGCATAGGGCATGGGGCATAGGGCATGGGGCATGGGGCATAGGGTATGGGGCATGGGGCATGGGGCATGGGGCATAGCTACTAAGAACCAAGAACCAAGAACCAAGAACCAATAACAACTAACAACTAACAACTGACAACTGACAACTGACTAATGACTAATATTGTGAATCGATGAAGTCTTATCTCGCCGCAGCAATTCAAATGACTAGCTTGCCTGACCTGCAAAAAAATTTGGTGCAGGCAGAGGAATTAATCGACCTGGCAGTGCGTCGGGGTGCGGAGTTAGTTTCCTTACCAGAAAATTTCTCGTTTATGGGAGAAGAGGAGGAGAAGATTGCTCAAGCAGAGGCGATCGGACTCCAAAGCGAAAAATTCCTCAAAACCATGGCCCAGCGGTTCCAGGTGACGATTCTGGGCGGCGGATTTCCCGTGCCGACGGATGGGGGGAAGGTATACAATACTTGCTTGCTAGTAGACCCAAACGGTAGCGAAGTGGCAAGGTACAAAAAAGTACATTTGTTTGATGTGAATGTGCCAGACGGGATTACTTACAGGGAATCAAACACGGTGAAAGCTGGTGAAGATTTGCCGCCGGTTTATGTGTCGCCGGAGTTGGGGACGCTGGGACTTTCGGTGTGCTATGACGTGCGGTTCCCGGAAGTTTACAGGCATTTGTCGCACAAGGGTGCTGATGTTTTGTTCGTGCCGGCGGCGTTTACTGCTTACACTGGCAAGGATCATTGGAAGGTTTTGTTGCAAGCGAGGGCGATCGAGAATACTTGTTATACGATCGCCCCGGCGCAGACTGGACACCACTACGGCCGCCGTCAAACTCACGGTCACGCGATGATTGTAGACCCTTGGGGTGCGGTTTTGGCGGATGCCGGAGAGGAACCGGGTGTGGCGATCGCAGAGATTAATCCCGATCGGCTAGAACAAGTCCGCCGCCAAATGCCATCGCTGCAACACCGGGTTTTTATGTAAGTTATGGTGGCTTGGTACTTCGCAGTTTTGTCACCAATTGGTGTCAAAATTGCAGTTTTCGCCAGCCACCAGACTTGAAAAGTTTTTTCTGCCATCGAGTAATTGTGTACGTTCGTACACAAAAAACTTGGATCGGGTGCCGTCAGCACCGGGTTGGGGCGGGTTTAAGGTTGAGATCGAGCCGATCCCCCCTAACCCCCCTTAAGAAGGGGGGGACAGGAGTGCTATCAAAGTCCCCCTTGTTAAGGGGGATTTAGGGGGATCGAGACTGCGGTAAAAGCGAAATTTATCAAGAGCTTTTTTCTCGGACATGAAGGGCCAATAACTCGGGATAAAATGTCTAAGGCAGGTTCAATGGGCGTGCACTTCTGCTAAAAGGCGAATGGGCGACAGTAGAATTGCACAAAATGCGTCTTTTTTGGAGAAATGAAACACACTCTTTCGGTTTTAGTTGAAGATGAAGCGGGTGTCCTCACTCGAATTGCTGGTTTATTTGCCCGTCGGGGTTTTAATATTGAAAGTCTGGCAGTTGGCCCAGCAGAGCAAGTGGGAGTGTCTCGGATTACGATGGTTGTACCGGGAGATGACCAGATTATCGAGCAGTTGACCAAGCAACTGTACAAGTTGATTAATGTGCTTAAAGTTCAGGATATAACGGAAATTCCCTGTGTGGAACGGGAGTTGATGTTGCTGAAAGTTAATGCTGCTAGCGGGACGCGATCGGAGATCATTGAGTTAGCTCAGATTTTTAGAGCGCGAGTGGTGGATATTGGTGATGATACGCTGACTTTGGAAGTTGTCGGAGATCCGGGTAAGATGGTGGCGATCGTCCAGGTTCTAAATAGATTTGGGATTAAGGAAATTGCTCGTACTGGAAAAATTGCTATGACTCGGGAGTCGGGCGTAAATACGGAGTTTCTCAAGTCTTTGGAAGCGAAAGTTTAAAGAAGAAGGAAGAAGGAAGAAGGAAGAAGGAAGAAGGAAGAAGGAAAAAGTCAACCCCCATGCCCCCCTGACAGGTGTAGGTTTTCCCCTGGCAAAACCCAGCAAATCTAGACAGTGCAAAGGTTTTGGGCTTTTGCCTCTTAAAATTTCAAACTCTTATGGGATAAGGCTTTTACCCAAAAACCTACACCCGTCAGATGCCCCCCAAGGGGGGAAATTCAGGAAGAAGGAAGAATGTTTTAACTTCTAATTCCCAATTCCCGATTCCCAATTCCCGATTCCCAATTCCCAATTCGCGATTACCATTTGGGTTGACTTTCGATCAAACCTGTGGCTGTGATGGTGTCTACAGGCTTTGAGAAAAAGTATCCCTGTCCGTATTCGCATTGCAGCGCTCTGAGCAAGTTAAGCTGTTCGATGGTTTCTATTCCTTCAGCGATCGCATCCATGCCTAAATGACTGGCTAAGATCAAAATAGTCTGTACAATAGCTTCGTTTCCTTCATCTTCAGTCATGCGGCTCACAAAAGCTCGATCGATCTTTAAGGCATCAGTGGGAAAAGTGTGCAGGCGGCTCAAAGAAGAATAGCCTGTGCCAAAATCGTCAATATATAATTCAATTTCTAAATTTTTCAATTGGGAGAGGATAGCGGCGGCTGATTCGGCATTGTCCACGATCACGCCTTCGGTAATTTCTAACTTTAAAGTGCGGGGGTCAAGGTGAGTTTCTTGTAAAATCTCACGAATGCGATCGATTAAATCCGGCTGTTTAAATTGTTCGTTAGAAAGGTTGACGCTGACTGTCAACGGCGGATTTGCGGGGAATTTTTCGTGCCACTCGTGGATCTGACAGCAAGCCGATCGCATCATCCACCAACCAATAGGTACAATCAATCTAGTTTCTTCTGCTACTAAAATAAACTCACCGGGAGCTACTAAACCGCGCTGGGGGTGATACCATCGCAGCAGCGCTTCAAAACCGCTGATTCTACCGCTAGTTAGAGAGACGATGGGCTGGTAGTAAAGCTGAAATTCCTGGGAGTCTAGAGCGCGCCGCAATTCGTTTTCCAGTTGCAAAAGGGCGACGGCGCGAGTGTGCATACTTAAGTCGAAAACTTCGTGGCGAGCTTTGCCCAATCCCTTTGCGTGATACATGGCAGCATCTGCATCTCGCAGCAGTTCTTCTGGTCGATCGTACAATATTCGGAATGGGACGGGAACAGGAGAGTCGGGAGATAGGCAAGACAAAGCAGTTTCCCGATCGACATGGACGAGATTTCCTGGACTAGAAAATTCGGAAAAATTGTTGGGATCCTGTGGCAAACCGGAACAAACAATGCCAATGCTAGCACTGCTAAAAACTTGATATTCGTTGAGGTAAAAAGGCTGTGCCAGTTCCGCTTGCACTCGTTCGGCAATGTGGATCGCATCATCGGTGTTTTTGATATTTTCCAGCAAAATAGCGAATTCGTCGCCGCCGAGACGGGCAACAGTATCTCCAGCCCGCAAACAGATTTCCAGGCGCTGGGCGATCGCGATCAGCAAGCGATCGCCCACTAAATGCCCCAAACTGTCATTAACCACCTTAAAGCGGTCTAGATCGATAAACAGCACCGCAAACAAAACCTCGGGACGGCGTTTTGAAAGCTCGATCGCGTGTCCCAAACGATCCATAAATAAAGCTCGGTTGGGCAAACCCGTCAGCGTATCGTGCAAAGCATCGTGTACTAACTTCTCTTCAGCTATTTTCCGCAGAGTGATATCTTCGACAGTACCTTCGTAGTAAAGCAAATTGCCACCAGCGTCGCGAACAGCCCGGCCGTTTTCGGAAACCCAGATAGTAGTTCCGTCAGCGCGGTAAACTTGGGACTCGAACTCAGACACAGAACCGTGTTTTTCGATCGCACCCAAGAACTCGACGCGGCGGTTGGGATCGAGGTAGAGTTGGTGCTCGATATCGTGGATGTTTGCGATCAGTTGGGTTGCCGACTCGTAGCCGTAAATTCTGGCTAAAGCCGGATTGGCACTGATATAGCGTCCGTCAGCACTCGTTTGAAAAATTCCCTCGATCGCGTTTTCAAAGATGCTGCGGTATTTTTCTTCGGCTTGTTGCAGCGCGAATTCTGCCTGCTTGCGATCGCTGATATCTGTCAGCGTGCCGAGATAGCCCAGAACTGCTCCATTGTTGTCAATTTCCGGCACTGCTTGCCAAAATACCCAGGTTGTGAGGTTGCCGTTGCAGAAGCGGTACTCTAACTTACAAGGCAATTTATCTTTGACAGCGCGATACCACTGGCTCAAAATGCGATCGCGGTCTTCGGGATGCAAACTTTGGGCCCAACCTTCGCCCAATGCCTTTGGCGCAGTCAGTCCCGCCATCTCCAAAAATCGCTCGTTGACATACAAACAATCTCCCGCAGCGTCGGCGCGGAAAATCCCGACTGGCAGTATTTTAGCTAAAGTGTAATAGCGGTATTCGCTTTCTAGCAGGGCGCTGGCAGCTACTTTAGTCTCTGTGATATCAAACATTGCGCCTTGAAGGATGACGGAGTTGCTGGCTCGATCGCGAACTGCGATCGCTCGATCGCGGAACCAGACAATTTTACCGTTGCGGGCGATCGCGCGGTATTCTGACACCAGCGGCCCGTCGCTAAAAATATCTTCTCCCTCGGTAAATTTCTGTGTAGCGTTTTCAACTAACACGCGATCGCGGTCTTCTGGGTGAACGAGTTTCAGCCACAGATCTGGGTCTGCCTTCCATTCAGCTACAGAATAACCGAGAAAAGTCTCAATTTGCGGGCTGATGTAAAGTTTGGCAGCGCTGCGGTTGAGGGGAGAAATGTAGGTGACAGCCGGCATTTGTTCTACAAGCGCGCAGTATTTCGCTTCTACGGTGCAGAGTGCTGCTTCTAGGCGCTGCCGCTCCAATTCGGCAGCCGCCCGTCCGGCAAAGATGCTAATAATTAGCTGAAATTTGGCAAGATGTGATTCTAGTAGGGGGCGATCGTGGAAAATACAAATAATGCCCAAAGGTTCGCCGTAGGAGTTTTTCAGCAAGATTCCCAGGAAGCTGCGCGAACCTGTAACGATCGGTCTGCGGTCTTCAGGAAAGGTTTCCATGAGGCGGTCTGGACAGGAGTACATTCCCTGCTCAAACACCAGCGCTTCGGGAGTATTGGCAGTGTTGCACTCAAAGTTTGGCTGTGGCTGTCCGTCGCTCCAAAAACTGATAACTTGTAATTTATCGGGAGTTAGATCGGCGCGTTCGATCGATTTAATCGATTTGGCAGCAATGGCGCTGCGAACTCCTAGTGCTGAGGCTAAGTGGGGAACTAAGGTATCAAAGAATTGTGTCCCCCCGGGCGAATTAGTACCTGCCAGGATGTCACCTAGCAAGTCTTCCTCTAATTGCGGGGAAGTGGTGGCTTTGGGAGGGTTGTCGTTAGGAGGGCTATCGGCATTTTGGTCGATCGAACCCTCGATGCTCAGACTAACGGTTTTGCTGGTGGAAGGCCCTACAAGAGGCGAAGAATTCACAGTTGGGCGTTGTTGCTGGGCTAAGAATAGATTGTAGCCAATACCTAACAGTTTACCCAAGAAGCTGTCAGCGATCGCCAACAGATTTGAGTTGGGGAAAATCAACAAGTTTTTCCTAATTTTCAATCTCGCAGATAAATCTGGCTGTAATTCTGCCAACTGCGGTTGCTCTTCGGCAGTTGGCAGACTGGGATGCCTTCGGTGCCACTTGAGATAAATCGCGATCGCGAAGACTAAAGTCGCCGATAATCCCAGAAGGTATGCAAGAATCTCAAAGTAAAAAAATAAATCTAGCTCGAACATCGATTAGCACCGCTCGACAATTATAGTAGTTAGCAGAAAGAATTGGTTTAAAGCCGGAATCCCGATCGGGAGAAATTAAAATCAGATTATTCATCACTCCAATCCTCGGACTTCGAGATAGAGGTAGCTGTCCCAAGTCAACTGTCAATTGTCAGTTGAATTAAAGGCAGTCTATATTATTAAAAATAACTAAGTATCGTCACGGATGAGTAACGAATACAAGGTAGGATTGGAGGTGAAGGCGAAAATAGAGTTAATACCCTGCTATGAAAGCGATCGTTTTTGAAACTCCCGGAAGCCCATCCGTATTGAAACTGCAAGATATCTCAGCCCCTACTATACAAACAGAAACTGAAGTTTTGGTGCGGTTGCGGGCGGCGGGGATCAATCCGATAGATACTAAGTTGCGATCGCGCGGCACATTTTACCCCGAGAAAACTCCTCACGTTTTGGGGTGCGACGGTGCTGGAGTGGTAGAAGCTATCGGTGCTGAGGTGCAGAGTGTCCAAGTCGGAGACGAGGTTTTTTTCTGCCACGGGGGTTTAGGCGGGTCGATCGGTACTTACGCTGAGTTTGCCGTTGTAGACGAACGTTTTCTCGCCATCAAGCCTGCTGCTTTAAGTTTTGTTGAGGCGGCGGCTGCACCCTTAGTTCTAATTACAGCATGGGAGTCGCTGTACGATCGAGGGCGCTTGCAAGCCGGTCAGAAAGTGCTCATTCTAGCAGGTGCAGGCGGTGTCGGCCACGTCGCGGTACAGTTGGCTTCGTTGCAGGGTGCTGAGGTTTGCACTACTGTTAGTTCCGAAGCAAAAGCCGAGTTTGTACGGCAGTTAGGTGCAGATTCAGTTATTTTATACAAAAATACGGATGTTGTCGATCGGGTTTTGGCTTGGACTGAGGGCCAAGGAGTTGATTTGGCTTTTGATACAGTCGGGGGAGAAACTTTTTACCAAACTATTCCGGCTGTGAAGATTTACGGAGATTTGGTAACAATTTTGGAACCAGATCCGGCTTTGGGCAATTTGAAAACAGCGAGAATGCGGAATCTGCGGATTAGTCTGGAGTTAATGTTAACTCCGATGCTGCAAAATTTGGTGGAGGAACAGCAACAGCAGGCAAAGATTTTGCAGCAGTGTGCTCGTTTGTGCGATCGTAATTTGCTCAAAATTCACGTCAGCCAAACTTTCCCGCTAGAACAAGCTCAAGCAGCGCATGAGTTGTTAGAAAAAGGTTCAGTAACGGGTAAAATAGTGCTTGAAATTGCGGGCGATTGAGATTCCCGGCGAATCGAATTCGGCCTGGGGCGACTAATAAATGAATTGAGAGAGCGCCGCTCCCCAAAATTCTTACTATAGCGGTTATCAGAAACATAAGGTAAGTTGTTGGGCTTAAGCCCTCTTAGAGGTAAGTTGTTGGGCTTAAGCCCTCTTAGAGGTAAGTTGTTGGGCTTAAGCCCTCTTAGAGGTAAGTTGTTGGGCTTAAGCCCTCTTAGAGGTACGTTGTTGGGCTTAAGCCCTCTTAGAGGTACGTTATTGGGCTTAAGCCCTCTTAGAGGTACGTTGTTGGGCTTAAGCCCTCTTAGAGGTACGTTGTTGGGCTTAAGCCCTCTTAGAGGTACGTTGTTGGGCTTAAGCCCTCTTAGAGGTACGTTGTTGGGCTTCAGCCCTCTTAGTTGAAATGGTTATATAAGCTACCAGTCATACCTCATCTTTTTGAGAAAGGCTATACAATAACAAAAACAAACCGCCTCACCATCTCACCAATGTTAGATAAAATCTGGCGATTCCTCAAACAATTAATTCAGCGGCTATTCGGCACCAATCCTACAATTCAACCGCCACCACCTCAACCTGCGCCAACTTTGACTGATGCGGAATACGAGGCGAAGTTGATGGAACTTCTCGAAGGGGTGAATCAGGGCTGGGGAAGAGGCGATGTTGCGGGATTCTTAATCGCAAAACGGATTAAAAATGGTGATTTGGCGGCTTGGTTGCGGAGGTTTGGGGTGCGATTGTTGGAGGGCGCGCAGGGGAGTACAGCGTCTACGGATGCGGTGGTATCGCTTCAGGAATTGGCGCGCAGGTTGGAGTTGTTGAGTGGAGTTGCGGGTGGGGAATTGGGAGAGGTGGCGGGGAATGTTGGTAGGGAGATTTTGGTTGAGTTTCCGCTAGTTTCGGATGAGGGGGAGGAGGATGTTGATGGAGAGGCTGAGAAATGGAAAAAGCGAGGAACTGAGCAATTTATGAAAGGGGATTTTGAAGGGGCGCTGAACTCCTGTGACAAAGCCTTAGAATTCAAACCAGATTTTCACGTTGGCTGGTACAATCGGGGCTGTGTACTGGGTAAATTAGGCAGATTTGAAGATGCGATCGCCTCCTACGACAAAGCCTTAGAAATCAAACCAGATTTTCACTTTGCCTGGGACAATCGGGGCATTATACTTTGCGATAATTTAAACAAATATGAAGAGGCGATCGCCTCCTTCAAAAAAACCTTGAAATTCAAACCAGATTCTTACGAAGCGTGGCACAATCAGGGCGTTGCACTTCGTAATTTAGGCAGGCTTGAAGATGCGATCGCCTCCTACGATAAAGCCTTAGAAATCAAACCAGATAAAGACGAAGCCTGGATTAATCGGGGTGTTGCAGTCAGTAACGCACCTGGATATAGCCAGCTAGTTTATGAAATATTACAAGCAAACTTCCCTAAATCTCCACCAGTAACCAGAACTCTCTTAACTCATAACCTGAAACAGCGCGGCTATGAAGGACAAGTATTAACATTAAAAGCAGGCTTAGAGTATTGCCTACAAAATAGCCACCCCGAAGGATTCGGAAAACTGCATCAAACACTAGGAAATGCTCATTACAGCCGAGGACAACTCAATTTTCCCAACACCTATTGGAATAAAGCCGCCGCCAGCTACCAAGAAGCCCTCAAAACTCTCACACCAGATACTTTCCTCCAACTGCATCTACAAGTATTGCAGAAATTAATCAAAACTTTAGTCAGCTTAAAACAAACTGACGAAGCCAATAAATTACAGCGAGATGCAACCGATTTATTGCAACGCTTGCTGAAACAGCAAAACTATTCGCAACTCACCCAACAGCAACTCACCGACAAATTAGTTAGCTTTGAACAATTAACCGTAAATATATTCATCCAATCAGGGCAGTTTACCCAAGCCTTAGCCACAGCCGAAACAGATAAAAACGTCTGCCTATCTTGGCTGCTGGATGCCTTGCCAATTCCCGATTATGAAACCGAAGAGACAGTCACTCACGCCCAAATTCAGCAACTCCTCAATCCCACAACTTGCGCCATTTACTGGCATCTCAGCGACGCATCCCTGACCACATTCATCATTAAATCCGATGGCTTGTTGTCTCCCGAAACCTGTTTCAGCGATTTTCCAGATGAACTTGAAGAATGGGTGAAGGAGTGGAATCAACAATATACCGATTATCAATCTAAGGAGAAAACAAGTCAAGTAAATCATCCTTGGCGCGGGGGAATGGCAAGTAAATTTTCCCGACTCAATGCAATCCTGAAAATTGATGCGATTGAACAGCAATTAGAGGGAATTACGGAGTTAATTTTGATTCCGCACCGGGACTTGCACCGCTTTCCGATTCATGCTTTGTTTAGTCGGGATTTTGTGGTTAGTTATTTGCCTAGCGCCGCCGTTGGGATTAGTTTGCAACATCGGTTTACCCCCCCCAACCCCCCCCTTAGCAAGGGGGGGGCTAAAGAGAACACTCCAATCTCTCCCTCACAAACTGAGACCTTGAACACTCCAGTCCCCCCCTTAGCAAGGGGGGCTAGGGGGGTTCTTTCCATCCTCAGCATCGAAAATCCGCACAGCACAATTACCGATAAAAACGGCCAACCAAAAAGACTCGCCCCTCTCCCCGCCGCCGAAATCGAATCGGAAATTATTTGCCGAATGTTCGACAATTCCACCCGACTCGAAGAAGACGCAGCCACTCTCGATGAAGTCGAAAGATTATTGCAACAATCACACAATATTTTTCACTTCACCGGCCACGGCAGCTATAATTTCGATCATCCGCTAGAATCGACTTTATACCTCAGCAACACCCACCGATTAACAGTCAGAGAAATTATCCAACTTGACCTCAGCAACTACCAATTAATCTGCCTTCCAGCCTGCGAAACCGCATTGACAGACAAACAAACGATTCTCGCCGAATATGTAGGATTGACTAGCGGTTTTATGCGCGCGGGAGTTGGCTGTGTCGTCAGTACCCTGTGGCCCATAGAATCCGGTGCGAGTACGTTATTAATGATTTATTTCTACCAACGGTGGCGAGAAGCCGGCGATTCTCTACCCGTGGCTTTAGCAAATGCTCAAAAATGGCTACGAGAAGCCACCCGCGAGGATTTAGCCGCCTGGTATCAAGGGGAAATTGACAAGATTTCCGCAAACAGCGCCGAACTTTCTGAAGTTGAATTTATGCTACGCCGATTCTTTAACACGAATCGCCAAGCATTAGCTACAATGGAATTAGATCAACCCTATCAGCATCCCTACTACTGGGCTGCTTTCACCATCACAGGATTATGAAAGACACGCAAAACGAGATTTTCAAAGCTTTTATTATCGCCCTAGTCCAACAAACTGAACCTTTGCCCGCAGCAGTCCAATCCGAGTGCAATAAAATCGGTGAAGCTTTCACGATTATCGATATTGCAAAACTTGCCGAATTGCATCCACCTCTGCTAGCCGCCTATGAAGAAGCTGACACTTGGTTAGTGAATCATAGCAACGAACGCAGCAAAGGATTAGATGTTTTACCGGATGCTGAATTTGAAAATAACAATACTACTAATATTGAAACTGATAACAGCGCTAGCGACATCAGCGACTTGACAAATTTGCCAGAAATTATCAAGAAAATCGAGGAAAAAATTGAGCCGCGCGGGTTTGGAGGATTCCTCAGAAAGATTTTGCAAGCTGGGGACTCTGTGCAAGCAAGTCGAGATACAATCTTATTGTCGATCGCAGATGGATTTGTCCATGAGTAAGGAAAATTGGCTAATCTACCCGACTGTCGATTTGTTTGTCTACGATTTAGCAGACGGTATCGGGCAAAATGAGGACAAGATTAGCCAAAACCGCCAACAGTTTTGGCAAAAGATTTATGGCGACAAAATCTCTGCGCCGCAATTAGCAAAACTCAAGCAAGCTGAAACAGAAACTGCTGAGTATATTGAGTTACTGGGCGACAAAAAATTAGCAGCATTTGAGTTTCCCCTCGATGGCTATGCTTATCCCGTGAAAATCGGCGATACTTATGCGGCACAATTTGACTTGTCTGGGAAAATCGAATCCGACAAGGAAAAGACTTTTGAACCGAAAGAAATTGACTGTTTGGAATGGCTGAAACAACAGGTAATTTCCCGTGTCAATCCACCGGCTACAATTGGTCAAAGTTGGCTGGTTTGGGGACAATTGACTGCTGATGACCAAGATGCTTTAGCAACTGCTAAAAATTGCTATAGTAAACTCAATCTATTCCCGAATCCTAAATGGGAGAGAGACTTAAAAGCCACAGGGCAATTTAAAGGTGCTCATTTTTACGAATTGTGGCTACCACCGGGGGATAGGGGCAATATTGGCGAAAATCATCACGTCTTAATTTGCTTGTTTCCTTACAATAATGGTCAATCAATTGCCGATATTAGCAAGACTGTCGCTAAACTTTATGTGCATCTAATGCGATTGTTTGCCTTCCGCAATAAGGTGATTTGGGCTTACACTCAAAGCCGCCAACTTAAGGCTGATTTGAAAGATGCTTCGCGGACTATTCAAGACATTGTTCAGCAATTACCGCAACAGGTGAATGGGCCGAAAGTTGACTTGAAAGAATTGCAGCAAAGCTTGGTTGATTCCTTGACAATCTTCTCGGTTTATGCTAATTATATTAGCAGATTGGAAGAGCAAGAAAATACAATCAAAACTAATCTTAAAAATTATAAAAGACGGTTGGAAACTATCGGTGAGGATATGGGAAGTGATGCTGAAGCTTTCAAGTTTATGGCCAGTTTCAGCGATTTTGCTAAGGAGAAGTATGTTTGGCAAGTGGCGGCGGATAATCGGAGTTTGAGTGCGGGTTTGAGGTTGTTGGAAAATGCGATTCAGACGATTGAGGGGATTATTGAGATTGAGAGGGCTAAGAGCGATCGCACTTTGAATGTTACGATTGGGGCTGTTGGTGTGGGAATTGGCACCAGCGGGGTAGCCGCCAGCGTTTATGCTAGTCAAATTAGGAGTCCTGCCAGCCCCACAAATCCGATAAATGTGAATGTAGTTTTTGGGTTGAGTATGGGTTTGGGAATTGTAGCAGGTGCGATCGTCCTGATAATGATAGGCAAGAAATGGCGCTAAAATAGATTAGCGGCGATTTTAGAGGAATCGGCGCAGCAATCGGCGATTGAAATCGCTTCTTATCAAACAAAGTCCGCCTGCGCGGACTGAAGAGAGAAGAAGAGAAGAGAAGAGAGGTAATAAAATGACAACCGTTACTTTAAACTTAGATAGTGTCGAGTTAACAGACGAACAGTTTTACCGTTTATGCCAGATGAATCGAGATTGGCAATTTGAACGGACAACGAAAGGGGAAATCATTATTATGTCACCAGTAGGCGGAGTCAGCGGCAATCGAGAAGCCAATTTAATTGGCTTAGTCTGGATGTGGAATCAACGAACTCAGCTAGGGATAGTGTTTAGTTCTTCAACTATTTTTCGCTTGCCTAATAATGGAGACAGATCTCCTGATGCGGCTTGGGTTAGCTTGGAAAGATGGTCGGCTTTAACTGATGAACAAAGGGAGAAGTTTCCGCCGATTTGTCCTGATTTTGTCATAGAATTGCGATCGCGTACAGACCCGCTAAAGCCACTTCAGGAGAAAATGCAGGAATATATCAATAGCGGTTTGCGTTTGGGTTGGTTGATTAATCCTCAAGACGAACAAGTGGAAATTTATCGCGCTAATCGTGAGGTGGAAATTGTACAGTTTCCGGTTAGTTTGTCCGGCGAAGATGTGTTGCCTGGATTTGTGCTGAGTTTGCCGATGGTTTGATTGAGAATTAGAGGAATCAGTCTCTTTCAACCGCCCGGGCTGTGTCGCCGCGATTTCAACCGCCCGGGCTGTGCAGGCGCAGTTTGCAACCGCCCGGGCTTCTGAAATTACGATCGCCCTTAAGTCGTATACTCCGCATTAATCTTCACGTAGTCGTAACTCAAATCGCATCCCCAAGCCTTCGCGAAACCGCCGCCATTCCCGACAGCAACCTGAATTAAAACCGTGTCTTCCTTCAGATATTCACCAGCAGCAGCAGCCTTCATATAATTACTCGCAGCAGATTTATCGAACTCCTTCGGCTGTCCGTTTTCCATCATCAAAAAATCTCCCAATTGAATCCGCAAATTCTCTTGTTCAAAAGCAACGCCCGCGCGCCCCGCCGCCGCCGCAATTCTTCCCCAATTCGGATCGCGTCCAAAAATAGCAGCTTTCACCAAAGAAGAACCGACGATTGTTTTGGCAATTTTACTCGCAGAAACTTCGTCGGCGGCGCCACTAACTTGTACTTCCACCAAACAAGTTGCACCTTCGCCGTCACGGGCGATCGCCTTTGCCAAATGCACGCAAACTTCTGTTAGCATCGCCTCTAATTTTTCAGCATCCGCCCCCATTTCTGTAATCGCAGGCGTGCGGGATTGGCCGTTAGTCAAAGCAATTAGCGAATCGTTGGTACTGGTATCGCCGTCAACAGTAATTTGATTGAAACTTCTGTTTGCCGCCCGAGTCAGCATTTCCTGCCACAAATGTGACGACACTGCTGCATCACACGTTACAAATGCCAGCATTGTTGCCATATTCGGGTGAATCATTCCCGAACCTTTGCAAATGCCGCCGATACGCACGGGACGATCGCCAAACATGGTTTCCAGGGCGATCGTTTTCGGCACTAAATCAGTCGTACAAATAGCCTTAGCAGCCGCATCAGAACCAGTTTCCGAGGCCTCAGCAACCAATCGCGGAATTCCCGCCCTCAGCGGCTCCATTTTAATCCGCTGCCCGATCACGCCAGTGGATGCCAAAAGAATCGATTCTGAAGGAATATTCAGCGCTTCGCCCAACAATTTCGCGCTTTCGAGGGCATCTGCTAAACCTAATTCGCCAGTAGCAGCATTTGCTTGTCCGGCATTGCACAAAATTGCTTTGGCGCTGGGTTTAGCTTGCAAGCGCTGGCGGCAGTAGTCCACGCAAGCAGCCCGGACTGTGGATGTGGTGAAGACTCCCGCGGCGATCGCGTCCACCTCTGACAAAATTAAACTTAAATCCGGCAAGCCAGAAGGCTTCAAACCCGCTGTAATTCCCGATGCTCGATATCCTCTCGGTGCTGTAACTCCGCCGCCAATTTCCTTCCAGTCCGACATGATGACCTCCCTAGAGCGTTCTATTCTATTGAGAGGGGATTATATCATTTTAGATTTTAGATTTTAGATTTTAGATTTTAGATTGCCAACAAATGACGAATCAATGAGTTGTTTTTTTGTCGTTTAATCGTTCTTTCCCCGATGCGCGATCTCAAATCCTGTAGCATTGGAATTATTAATCTCTCTATTCTCTCTCTGTGTTCTCTGCGGCCTCTGTGGTTAAATCATTCCGATGCAACCGGAAACGATATGAAAATATAGTTGAAATTTTGGGACGGGCTAGAAGCCCATCCCACAAGAAAAAAGATTTTTGTGGGATGGGCTTCTAGCCCGTCCTAACTATTTTTGCAAGAGGTCTATTATATTTCATTATTTGTGTTAAATCAATTCCCTAAAACTAATCGCGACTTATTCTGTAGAGATCTAACTCAAGAACAAGTCGCGACGATTTTGTAACTGTCATTATTAATTTTTAGCTGGCAAACAACAAACTCGATTCAACTATCTCGCTGTTGAAAAAACGAGTTATTTGCGATCGACACTCGCCGCAGAACCAATATCTAAACCAACTTCAGCAGCCGCGCGGCTGAGCATAGATTCCTGACGGTTTTTGATGAGGTGTTGGTGGCGCATCATCAGACTGCGCGCTTGTTGTTGGGTAGACATCACTGGTTTTCTCCAAATGTAGGTAATAGGTTTGCGGGCAATTGGGGAAATTAATTGAGCTTTGCCTTAGCTCATGGTGGCGTTGCTGCGATCGTAACTGGCTTGAAGGCTGGGCTGCGGCTTGCCTTGAATGTGGCCCCAGTAGTGAGTATTTTCCATTCCGACTTCGCTGGCGGTGCGGTTGAGCATGGATTGCTGCCGGTTCTTCACCATTTGGTGGTGGCGCATCATCAGAGAGCGGGCTTGATTTTCGGTAGACATATCCGGTTCCTCCGTTTTCCTCGATCGATCTTGGGCTGCTTTTTGTTCCTATTTATAACTATACTAGATATTTCTGTATCTAAAGCTACAAAGTTAAAATTGTAATAAAAGTTTACAATAAGGCAAGAAGTGCGATCGAGAATGCGGGAGTACCGCGAGGCTTAAAAAATATTAGAAAGTAACTTATAAATTAAGCGAAAAATAGCTGTTGCCGCGATCGCCCCTAAAGCAGCCAACCATCCCACAAACAACACGCCTGTGAAAGGAGAATTTGGATAAATCGTAACAGCAGCGCGCAAAGCCGGGAAAAACCACAGTACAGCCAGAGTACCTGCACTAATAATCAGCATCTCAGTTTGCTCGATCGCCCTGCGGTACTGGCCGAAAATTAGCCCCCCGACAATCATCCCCAACAATCCGATACTCACACTTGGATTCGGCAGCAAACTCGTCAGGGCGATCGCCAGCAACCCCCCTTCAAAACCCGTAAACGCAGCCCCACCCAAAATATCCCAAATCGAAAAAGCCCTTCGCGGCCCCGATTGCAGGTTTCCCGGAGGAGTCGCCACCACAGGAGGCACAGGAGGCTGCTGAGTTGGTTGGGGGGTCGGAGTGGGTTGGGGAGGCGGCTGCACCACCATCGTAGGCTGTTGAGAATTGTATTTCAGAGCCGCTTCCACCTCGATCGCCGATTGATAGCGCTGGCTGGGAGCCGGTAACAACATTCGATCGAGAACTTCAGCCAAACGCGGGCTTACCTGTACGTGCGATCGCCAATTCCACTCATTTTCATAACTATCAAACAATTCCGTCGGCTGCAAACCGCTGAGCAAAGTAATGCAAGTCACAGCCAAAGCATAAAAATCCGTTGCGGGATAAACCTCTTGTCCGTTCATCTGTTCGGGCGGAGCATAACCCAAAGAATAAATACCAGTCGAAGCCTTAGAAGCACCCGCAGTTTGCGTCACCTGTTTGACAGCCCCAAAATCTAATAAATAAAGCCGACCACTTTTAGCCCGCATAATATTAGCAGGTTTAATATCCCGGTGAATCGAACCGCGCGAGTGTACAAAATCGAGAACCTTCAAAATTTCCCGCAGCACCTCCATCGTTTCCGCTTCCGAAAACTTGCCTTTAACAACAAGTTCTTCCTCCAAATTGTGACCGTCAATAAATTCTTGAACCAGATAGAAAAACTGATCGTTTTTCCCAGGCTGCAAACTCGGAACAGTCAGCTCAAAAAACGCCAGCAAACTCGGAATTTGCGAATGTTCGTTTCCCAGTTCTTCCAGCACCGCCGCTTCCCGTTCAAACAGAGTTTGAGCGATTTTTAGCTGTGCCGGAGTCATATTTGCCGACGGCTGCAAAAGTTTAGCAACGCACTGCCGCATCGCCGGAGTATAGCGGTCTCTGGCCAAAAATGCCGCCCCAAAACCGCCTTGACCCAGCAACCTGACTGGCAAATAGCGCCCGCTCAAAATTAGGGGCATTCCACAGGCCTTGCAATACCTTTGCTGCACCGTTTTCAGCAGGGAACTGTCATCGAGGTCGGAAAAATTGTTTTGAGGGCGCGGGCAGCCCGGGCGGGTGCAGTAAACTTCCATTTTGGTTTGCTAATTGGTCATAGGGCATTGGGCATTGGGCATTGGTCATCGGGCATTGGGCATTGGGCATTGGGCATTGGGCATTGGTAATTGGTAATTGGTAATTGGTAATTGGGAATTGGTAATTGGGAATTGGTAATTGGGAATTGGGAATTGGGAATTGGGAATTGGGAATTGGGAATTGGGAATTGGGAATTGGGAATTGGGAATTGGGA
>NZ_JAEQDE010000005.1:0-1559 GCF_020737865.1 Microcoleus sp. PH2017_35_SFW_U_B | reverse complement strand
AGCTTGCTTACCTTGGGATGGCCGACCACTCAATAGCGCAGGAAGTGAACTCTTTCATTGTAGCTAAAGATGGCTTTAGTTAAGTTTGGGTAAGTTTTATGAAGCAGTCGGGAAAAATTCGATCGATTTATGCAGCGCTTCAATTGCAGAAACTACCGCCCGAGTTAGAAGGAACGCGCGATGCCTGCTGTTAACGCAATGTGATATATGGCAGGAATTTGCTTGACTGTTGTTAAAACCTGCGTAGGCGACAGCCGAGACGTTAGCCATCGCCTCTCACCGAAAAATAAGGTTTAAAGTCCCTGGGCTCTGCTGTGCTGGTTGTGGCGAGAGTTGATTCTTTAGTTACGGGTATTGGTTAGTTTTTTTGACTAATCTCAGTGATATTACGTAATTACTGACAAAATCTTCACCAAAACTTTAATAAAATATACTGGAATGTGTGATTTACTGAAAATCAAAATAGTCGATCGACAAAATTGATAATTTAACACACATTCATCAGGAAGTTTTTTATGAATCCCATTACAAAAAACAGCTTTCGCTGGACTTACTCGGTGGCTGTCTTCCTTGCAATTATTGGATTACAGCAACCAAAGGCTACAGCAGCAACGCTATCTAACGGCTGGAATTATGCGATCGACTCCTTCAACGACGGCGTGACAGATGGTAGAGTCGGCGGCGGCGAGTTTGAATTTTACGGCATCGCCATCAAAGAAACATCAGACACGGCTTTCATCGCCATCAACTCCAATCTCAGTTTAGCTGGATATGCACGCAGCAACGTTCTCCGAGGCAACATCAACTACGGCGATTTGTTTTTCAATTTTTCCGGTCAAAACTTCAACACAGCTAATGCAAATCGCAGCTTATTTGGCATTCGCTTTGCCGACGGCAATGACTCAGGTGTAGCGACAACAGGCATTTATAGCAATGTTACAGCGAAAAGCTTTACTCAAGCGAACGATGGATTTTCTAATCTAACCGGATACAATACTCATGTTCGATCGGGAGGTGGAACCTCGTCAATCGGTGATTTAGCTGCTACAGACCCGTATTTTCAACAAACAGGAGAAAATACCGTTCTCAATTCAATTGCTTCGGGTACAAAAGTAGGAGAAATCTCTGCTTTAACTTCAGCAACTTTGAGCGCCATGGGTCTTGATTTCTCGCAGTTTAATGCAGTAGGTTCTCAAACCATCGGATTCAGTTTCGATAAATCTGCTATGCCTTCTGGCAGTTATGTTGCTAATTTGTTTGCTGAGTGCGCTAATGATGCGATCGCCATTAAAGGAGAATTTGAGGCCGTACCCGAACCTTCTACATGGTTCGGTACTTTAGTAGGATTGAGCTTTTTAGGTATGGGTGCGGCGAAACGCAAAATCAAGCGCAAGGTTGCTTGAGGCGATCGCAGCATTCTGGCGAACTGGCTCTCTGGCCCATTCGACTATAACATTTACGGTATGTAGTTGCGCTTCAGCGCTCTTTGGCTTGGTATATGAAAGAGCGCGGCGTGGCTGATTGACGGTATGAATTAAGTTCTACCAAAAAGCTCAACG